>JAODBN010000071.1 GCA_025463965.1 Acidimicrobiaceae bacterium | reverse complement strand
AGCTGAGTGAGTCGATCTGTCGCTTCTCACCGTCGAGACCGAGGGCGAAATAGCCTCGGTCCGCCAGCCAGAAGCGCTCGTTGAACGCGGCCTTGAGTCGTGCAGCCCGGTCCCGGAAGTCCTTTGCGCCGGATTCGTCGCCGAGCCGGTCTGCGATCTCTGCCCGGGCGATGAACCCTGCATAGACATAGCCCTGGACCTCACAGAGCGCTATCGGAGCCTCGGCGAGGCGGCCTTCGGCGAAGCTCACCCCGTCGAAGGAGTCCTTCCAGCCTTGGTTGACGAGTCCCCGTCCAGTCGCCCGCTGGTACTCGACGAAGCCGTCACCGTCCCGGTCGCCGTACTCGTCGATCCACGCGAGCGCGCGATCCGCGTGCGGCAGCAGCTCTTTGATCACCAACTCGGGCGCGCCCCATCGGTTCAGCTCGCCGAGCGCCACGACGAACAGCGGCGTCGAGTCGACCGAGCCGTAGTAGATCGATCCGGCCCGGGTGTTCGCCGCGGTCGCGAGGCCGCGTCGAACCTCGTGGAGGATCTTGCCGGGCTCCTCCTCGGTCAAGGGGTCGACGTGGATGCCCTGCATGCGGGCAAGCGTCAGCAAGGTCCCGGTGGCGAGGTTCGGGTCGACATCGAGGGTCATGATCGAGGTGATCAGCGAGTCTCTTCCGAACAGGGTCATGAACCAGGGAGCGCCGGCAGCGATCACGGACCGGTCGACGTGCTGTGGGTCGACGATCTGCAAGGCTCCGAGGTCCTGCTCGCTCCGAAGGAACGCCTCGTCGAGCGCCCGATCGCCGGTGCGCACGCGCGGGGTGCGTTCTTGCCAGGCCCGCAGGCGCTCCATGGGTCCCGAGTGCTGCTCGGGATCGGCGCCGGCGTAACGCAGCTCGATGGGATCGCCGTCCACGCTGAGGTGGAACTCGAAGCTCGTTTGCCACTCCTCTCCGGGCGGCACGACGACCTCGAGGACGGCAGAACCCGCGGTGAGCCTGGCCTGGTCAGGGAAGACGACGTCGACCCGCCGGCTGACCTCCCGGTAGCTGTAGGCGAACGACATGAGGGAGCGGTCCACCCATACGCTGCGCCGGCCTCGCTCTTGGACGCGGTTCTCTTTCACTTCGAAAATGTGGGCGAAGTCAGCGTCGAGCTCGAAGGTGAGTGAGCACGCGGCGGCCTCGCGACCGAGATTGCGCACGGCGACGTCCTCGCGCATCCCATTTCCCACATAGCGGGTGCGCTGGAGCAAGAGCGTGCTGTCGGCCTCGCCCACCTTGGGACGTCCTCTCGAGACGAAGGTCGCCGAGAACGGATTGGTGTTGATGACGGCGAGTCCTTGAGAAGGCGCCTCGTCAAGGCGGACCCGCCAAGTCGACACGAACCGGGTGTCCTCGAAGAACAGTCCCTCGACACCTCCGGGCTCGATATCGCCGCTCGCAGAGGCGATCGAAAAGGTGGTCCCCTCGACGAGGGTGAGCGAGGCGCACTCGAGGTTGTTGACCGTTGGCTCGCCGGCGAAGTTCCAAGGGTCGGTCATGTGGCCGCCAGAGGTGGACGCCGGATCACGCAGCGCCCGGGACCAATTCGTCGATCAACACGTTCGAGTTCTCGCTCAGCGCCCGCTCGTACACGGCGAGGTGGCCCCGTACCATCACCTCGACGGAGAACTTCTGCTCGACCCGGAGCCGGCACGACGCACGGTCAATCTCCCCGATCCGAGCGAGTGCGGAAACCAGCCCCGCGGCGTCTTCCCGGACGAATCCCACCACGCCGTCCTTGACGATCTCGGGGGCCGCCCCCCGGGGTGTGGTGAGAACGGGGGTCCCGCACGCGAGTGCTTCGAGCATCACCATTCCGAAAGGCTCGTCCCAGGCAATGGGGTTGATCAAGCAGTCCGCCCCGCTGAGCAGCTCGAGCTTCTCGCTCCGGTCAACCTCACCGATGTACGACACGTCCGCGCCAAGAAGGGGTCGGACCATGGCGTCGAAGTAGTCCCGTTCTTGCGGCTCGCGCATCTTCGCGGCGATGCGCAGCGGGTAGCCCGCGGCTCGCGCGACCTCCGCGGCGATGTGTGGCCCCTTGCCCGGGTGCATCCGCCCGAGGAACAGGGCATAGCCGCCCCCGCCAGGCCCGTCGGGAAAGTCCGCAAGGTCGACACCATGATGGATCACTGCGGCGATCGGCACGTTGCGCGCCGTGGACGCCTGGTGGTGCGAAATAGCGATCACCTGCATACGGCGAGCGAGTACCCGGTAGAGGTCGATCAGATCCTCGTTGAAGGGGCCATGGTTCGTCGTGACGACTGGAAGATGGGGAAAGGCCGCCGCGTATAGCGGGCCCACCAGGGTGTGGTCGTGGACGACGTCGGCCTCATGGACTGCCTCGTAGGAGTGAAGGACGTGACGAATCTCGTCGACGCTGTTCCCGAGGCCAACGCCGATGGCGCGCTCGAAGACCGACGAGCGGGCTACGGGACATGTGCTGTCGCCGGACGCGCACAGAAGGACTTCATGGCCGGCCGCCTGGAGCCCTCTCGCCAGCGCGTCCAGGAGGTTCTCCGTGCCTCCATAGGCCGGGGGCGGTACGGGAAGCCAAGGCGGAGCCACGAGGGCGATCCGCAGGCGACGGCTCGGTCCGACGAGCGGAATCGATGGCGGCTGTGCGGCCGTGCGCGGCGCCAAAGCGCCGGTCAATGGGGACGAGTCCACGGGGGCCAACCGATCTCCCCCGATCAAAGCGGGGAACTAAGGCTCTGGGTTGAGCCACCCGCAGACTACCGGAAGGGTCAATGGGCAGGCTCGTCGCATGACGTGCGACATCGCACGCGCTCGGGCTCTCCTGCGCCCTTGAGTACGCCATCGCCCCGAAGGAGTCTTGTTTCACGAGCTCAAGCGAGGCGGCCGTTCCGACGCTCAGGCCGGCCCCACCTGAAGAAGGACGGGTTGCCCTTGGGCGGCTGCCCGACGTGGACAGCCGCTGTGCGACGTCGCGTCGCGCCCGCTCGTGCTGCTGCCACGCGGGGGTCGCAAGGCCCTTCCAGAGGATAAGGTCCTGTTGCCTTCCACTGCGAGGGTGTCGGCCCGGTCAGTGTCGGGCCCCGAACCCTGAGGCGGCGACCACATGTCGTGCAGATTTGTTTCTCTCGATCGCCGGTCGTGCCACGGAGCCCGCCCTGCGACTTCCGGTCGAATCGCGTGCCCTTGGCGGGTCCAGTGAAGCGGCCGAAGTCTGCGCCCGAGCACCCGGTACGTCCAGGCGCCGGTCGGCTGGTGGCAGGATGCGGCCGGGGTGCACCAGCCGCCCGGCTCCTACTCGGATCCGTCGTTGCGAGTCACGTCCCCGAAGGCTGGGGGACGTACCGAAAGGCAAGGGCGCGCGGCGCATTCTGCTTCGCTCACCGGTCGACGCCGATCGAAGGACTCAGACGGCCAGCGAGCGACGGGCAAAACAACAGAACCCGGACTCCGGCAGCCGTAGAGGAGCGCGAGGTGCTCGAGACCGACAAGGTCGAGCAGACCCGCTAGGCACCCTGTCGCCTGCGAGCGAGCCGCACGGGAATTCGGACGACAAGACGCCACCCGAGCATCTCCAGACCGAGAAAGCCGAGCGCGACGCCCACGAAGGCCGGCGCACTGCCCTGGCCAGAGACCAGCCGGAGCACCATCCCGAGAGCGACGCAGAGGAACAAGATGAGGAGCCCCGTCGGTATGACAGCCGCCGGCGAGCGCCAGGCGCGGGCCACGAGCCACCCGACTGCGGCGCCCACGAGGAACGGCCAGGCCGTGTTGGCCATGCCCCCCAGGGTCGTCCCGTGGTCGTGGGCGTGCCTTCCGATGCTGACGAAGACGAGCACGGCGAGAGCGTCCAGCCCCGCTGCAGCGACCGGACGCATCGAAGGAGCGTAGCGAGCACGGCGACGAGGCGCCGGGGAGCCCGATCGCCTGCTTGGCCATACTGCCGGCCGGGTAGTTCGGCGCTGGGCGGCACCCGCCGAAGTGGCGCGGGTCCTGGAGGCACGAACGCGTGGCGCAGGTCGGCAGGCAAGAAAAGACGACGTCCCCACTCAAGGACTACCGAGCCAAACGCGATCCGGCCAAGACCCCCGAGCCGATGGGACGGACCCACAAAGGGGCCCGGCAAAGCACAGCTCCGACCTTTGTCATCCAAGAGCACCACGCCCGCGCGCTGCACTGGGACTTCCGTCTCGAGCACGAAGGCGTCCTCGTCTCCTGGGCGCTCCCGAAGGGCTTGCCCCTCGATCCCCGCTCCAATCACCTGGCAGTTCACACCGAGGACCATCCTCTCGACTACGGGAGCTTCGAGGGCGAGATCCCCCAAGGCGAATACGGTGGCGGCAAGGTCATCATCTGGGATCGGGGGACCTATCAGACCGAGAAGTGGACCGAGCGCGAGGTCAAGGTGGTCCTCCACGGCAAGCGGGCGACGGGGCGCTACGTGCTCTTTCCGACCGGGGGCAAGAACTGGATGATCCATCGCATGGATCCCCCCCCACCGGGCTTCGAGCCGGTGCCCGACAAGATCTCGCCGATGCTCGCCGAATCCGGGCAGCTGCCGAACAAGGACGAGGGCTGGGCGTACGAGTTCAAGTGGGACGGGGTGCGGGCGATCGCGTTCGTCGACGGCGGCCGGGTTCGGGCCTTGAGCAGAAACGACAAGGACCTGACCGCCTCGTTCCCCGAGCTGCGAGGGCTCGGGGAACACCTCGGTTCTCGGGCCGCCGTCTTGGACGGCGAGATCGTCGCGTTGGACCCCTCGGGGCGACCGAGCTTCGGTCGCCTCCAGCAGCGCCTTCACCTCGGCTCAGCCTCCGAGGTGGCCCGGCGGGCCCGCGACTTCCCCGCCAACTACTTCGCCTTCGACCTGCTCTACCTCGAGGGCCGCTCCCTGCTCTCGGAGCCCTATGACGAGCGTCGCCAGCTCCTCGAGGGGCTGGAGCTCAGCGGCGATTCCTTCGTGACACCTCCCACCTTTCGTGACCGGCCGGGCGCGGACGTTCTTGCCGCAGCACGAGAAGGCGGTCTCGAAGGGATCGTCGCAAAGCGCAAGGACTCGCCGTACCGCCCCGGGCAGCGCAGCGGGGAATGGATCAAGGTCAAGAACTTTCGCACCCAAGAGGTAGTCATCGGTGGCTGGACCGAGGGGAAGGGTGGACGCAGCGGCAGCCTCGGTGCGCTGCTTCTCGGGCTCCCGGGCCCCGAGGGCCTCCAGTACGTGGGCAAGGTCTGGACGGGTTTCGACGAGGCGACGCGACGCCAGC
>JAODBN010000054.1 GCA_025463965.1 Acidimicrobiaceae bacterium | reverse complement strand
CACCTTCACCGCCTCGGGGGTCGGTCCGGCCCTCCTCGGTCTGTTCGGGGCGATCGTGGCGACCGGGGTGATCCTCATCGGATGGCGCGGCGACCGGCTGGCCTCGCCGGGCACGATCGACTCGCCGGTGTCGCGCGAGGGAGCGTTCCTCGTCAACAACCTGCTTTTTGCCGCCTTTGCTCTCGTGGTGCTGCTGGGGACGGTCTTTCCGCTCTTCCTCCAGGCCATCAACGGCGACCAGGTTTCGATCGGGCGCCCCTACTTCGACGCCTTCACGCTGCCGCTCAGCCTTGCGCTCCTGTTCTTCATGGCGATCGCTCCGGCGCTGCCGTGGCGCAAGTCGAGCGAGGGGGTGCTGCGACAGCGGCTCCTCGTCCCCGCCTGGATGGCGACGCTCACCGTCGTCGGATGCGTGGCGGCGGGCATCCGCGGCCTCGCCCCGCTGTGCGCCTTCGGCCTCGGGGCCTTCGCGGGCGCCTCGGCGCTGCGCCAGCTCGTGCTCGCCGCGTCCGCCGCCCGTCGCCACGGCCTTCCGCTCTGGCGCGGCGTGGTCGGCAGGGCCAACGGGGGCATGGTCGTGCACCTCGGCGTCGTCGTCATCGGCGTGGGCCTCGCCGCGGCGAGCTCGTTCGGACAGTCCGCCCTGATCACGCTGCGCCCGGGACACCCGGTGACCTTCGACGGTCACCGCCTCGAGCTCGTCACGGTCCGCGCCTTCTCGAGCCCGTCGCGCTCGGGCGACGAGGCCGTGGTGCGCGTGGACCACGGCACGTTCCGACCCGCCATCGACGTGTTCCGGGGGGACAGCCAGGCGGTCGCCACCCCGTCGGTCGACTCGGGACTCGTCGACGACGTCTACCTCGCTGCGGGCGGCGGCCTCACCCCCGGCGCGCACCAGTCGGCGACGCTCAGCGTGTTCGTCCAGCCCCTGGTGCTGTGGCTGTGGGTCGGTGGCGGGCTCGTCTTCGGGGGGTCCCTGCTGGCGGCGGTGCCAGGGCGCCGGCGCAGACGACCGACCGATCCCTCCTCGATCCTTCTTCCCGAGCTCGCCGGGCGCGAGCCTGCCGTCGCGGCGGGAGCGCGGACATGAGCCGCCTGGAGGTGCCGCCGCCCGCCGCGCTGCAGGACGACGACGGACTCGGCGAGCGAGCTGAAGCCTCGGCAGACGCTCCCCGGCCACGACGGCGCCGGCGAGCGCTGATCGCCTCGGCGGTGATCGGGTTGCTGATCGTCGTGCTCGTCGCCGTGCTCGCCACCCGCTCGGTGGCTCCCGGGACCGTAACCGAGAGCACCCTCGGCGGACGCGTCGCTCCTGGCGTTTCGGGGACGGACCTGTTGACCGGCACCCGCGTGAGCCTGTCGGCAGAGCGTGGTCGCTACGTGCTCGTCGACTTCTTTGCCAGCTGGTGCGGTCCCTGCCAGAGCGAGGCGCCCCAGATCGAGTCGCTCCTCTTCTCGCACCGCAAGGCGCACGACCTCGTGGTGATCGCCGTCGACTCCACCACCGACACCACCGGCGACGCGCTCGGCTTCCTGCACCGAACCGGGGCCACCTATCTCGCCGTCATCGATCCCGGCGGGCGCATCGCGAACGCCTACGGGGTGGCGTCTCCGCCCCAGTCGTTCCTCGTCGCCCCGAACGGGAAGGTGGCGGCGTGGATCCCCGGTGGGATCGTGGCCTCCAAGCTCTCTCCGCTCATCCGACCTCCGGCAGTCTCGTGAGCCGGCGGCTCGGGGCCTTGCTGTCCAGCCGGCTCGGCTGGACGCTGCTCGCCGCGGTGGCCGTCGTCGCCCTGGCCTTCGGCAGCTACCACCCCGCTGCGCCGAGCCGGGCGGCGAGGATCGGCGCGCTCGAGAGCGAGATCAAGTGCCCCTCGTGCGCGGACCTCTCGGTCGCACAGTCCAACTCGGCGGCCGCGCTCGACCTGCGCGCCGAGATCACCCAGATGGTGAGGTCCGGATCGACCGACGCTGCCGTCGAGGCGCGCGTCGTGAGCCAGTACGGCTCCTCGTCGCTCCTCGCGCCGCCGAAGTCCGGTGAGGATGCCCTCATCTGGGTCGTCCCGCTGGTCGTCGTCGTGGCGGTGGCGGTCGGCCTCGGGGCCTTCCTGTGGCGCCGGAGGGCGCTGCCCTCCGCCGGGCGCTCGGGCGAGAGCGAGCGCGACGAGGAGCTCGTCGCCGCCGCCCGGGGGGCGCCGCGGTGAGCCCGAGCGCGCCCGCCGGAGGAGGAGTCCAGCAGGGCGAGCTCGCGCCGGGCAGCGATCCGGCGTCGGCCGGGGAGCTGTCACGGCTTCGAGGCGAGCGGGACTTCCTTCTCACCTCGCTCGAGGACCTCGAGCGCGAGCGCGCGGCGGGCGACGTCAGCGAGGACGACTACGCCACGCTGCGTGCCGCTTACGTGGGCCGGGCGGCCGAGGCGATCCGAGGGATCGCCCGCCTCGAGGAGGACCGCCCGTTCGCTCGACCGGGTTCCGGCGTTGCGCGCCCCGAGCTGGTGTCAGGCACTGTGGCCACCGGAGAGAGCCGGTTCCGGCGGGCGCTCGGGCGGCGCCGCACCCGCCGCCTTCTCGGGGTCGTAGGCCTCGTCTGCGTGCTCGGCATCGTCGCCGTCGCCGCGGCGCACTTCGCCGGTGTCCGCCTGCCCGGGCAGAGCGCGACGGGCACGATCGGCATCCCCACCGCCGAGGCGGTTCGCCAGGATCTCTCCGAGGCGTCGGTACTCGCCGGCACTGGCCAGGTGACCCAGGCCGTCCAGCTCTACGACCAGGTTCTCAGCGCGGTCCCACACCAGCCCGAGGCGCTCACCTACCGCGGGTGGCTGCTGCGACTCTCCGGCATCGCCGTGCACGACGCGAGCGCCACCCGCCAGGGAGACGCCCAGCTCGCCGAGGCGGCACAGGTCGCTCCGGGCTATCCGGACGCTCGGGCGCTCGACGGTCTCGCCCTGCTCGAGGACCAGCATCGGCTCGGCGCGGCGCTCTCGCAGTTCCGGGCCTCGCTTTCGGATCGGCCCTCGACCGTCTTGTTGCAGGCGATCGGCCCGAAGATGGCCGCCGCCTTCGTCCAGGCACACCAGGCGGTGCCCGCCGGGCTGCGCCCGTACGTGGCAAAGTCGGCCGGTGGCTGAGCCCTCCACCCGCCTGCTTCAGGCGGCCGCCGCCGTGTTCGTCGAGCTCGGCTGGGAGCAGGAGGGCAACGTGCTCGAAGGCGGACTCGTCGCCACCTACTCGACCGAGCGCGGGAGCTGGCCGGTGTTCGTGGAGGCCGACGACGAGGAGGGCCTCCTCGTCGTCTACTCGCTCGCCGAGGAGCCCACGCCCCCAGATCGGATCCCCGAGATGGCGCAGCTCGCCGCCAGGGTCAATGACGGCCTTCCGCGCGCCTGTCTGGAGCTCCAGCCCGAAACAGGCATGGTGCGCTGCCGCAGCTGGCTGGACGTGGATGGGGTGGACCTTGAGGCGATGGACGAGGCGGGGTTCCTCTCCCCGCTCGTGTCGCGCGTCGTGCTCGCCAACCTCGCCACCTTCGACCTGTTCTTCCCGGCGGTCATGGCCGTGGCCTCCGGCAGTGCGACCGCTTCGGAGGCCGACGAGGCGATCCTCGCCGGGGAGTGAGAAAAGCCTCAGCCTCGTAGGGCGCGAAGACCCGCCACGACGGCGGGAAAGGCCGCCTCGAAGGCGGCGAGGTCGTCGTCTGTCGTGGACCAGCCGACCGAGCAGCGAAGCGAGCGGTCCGCCTCGACGCCCATCGCCTCGAGCACCGGCGACGGCTCGAGGGACTCCGACGAGCACGCGGATCCGGAGTGGACCGAGATTCCTGAGCGGTCGAGGCCGAGCACGAGCCCCTCGGCCTCGACGTCGGGGACACCGACACAGATGAGATGCGGGAGGCGGTCGACCGGGTCGCCGTAGGAGACGACCCCCTCGACCGCGCTCGCCGCAGCGAGCAGACGCTCGGTCCCGGCCCGGGCACGCTCCGACTCGGACTCGAGAACCCCGGGCGCGCACAGGGCGGCCGCGGCCGCCCCGAAGCCGAGGATCCCCACCACGTTCTCCATGCCGCCGCGTCGCCCGCGCTCTTGGTCACCGCCGAGCAGGAACGGCGCGAGGCGCCGTCCCCGGCGCACGACAAGCGCGCCGATCCCGGGAGGACCGCCCAGCTTGTGCGAGCTCACCGAGATCGCCGCGCTCGCCAGCTCAGGTCGATCGAGGCGCAGGTAGCCCGCGGCCGCGCAGGCGTCCACGTGCAGCGCCACCCCCGCGGCCTGGCAGGTCTCTGCCACCTCGGTGTAGGGCTGGACGGTTCCCACCTCGTGGTTGGCCGCCTGGCAGTGGACCAGGGCCGGGCGCCCGACGGCTCGGGCGAGCAGCGCATCCAGCTCGTCGAGGTCGATGCGACCGAGCCCGTCCACGCCGAGCACCGCCACGGGGCCGCCCGACTCGGCCGAGACCCGGACCGCCGAGTGCTCGACGGCGGCGAGCGCGATCGGCGCATCGGGCCCGGCTGCCATCCGCGCCGCGCGGTTCACCCAGTTTGCCGCCTCGGTTCCGCCGCTCGTGAAGACGACCTCCCGGGCTCGGGCACCGAGCAGCGTGGCGACCTGCTCGCGAGCGACCTCGACCGCGTCGCGCACGAGGCGGGCGTCCTCGTAGGGGCGGCCCGGGTCGGCCTGCGGTCCGGCTGCTGCCCAGGCGACGACGGCCGCGGCGGCTTCGGGCCGCAGCGGCGAGGTCGAGGCGTGGTCCAGGTAGTGGCGGCCGCTCGAGGCGGGTGCTCGGCTCAGCCCGCCACGCTCGTGCAGGCGGCGTCGCCGAGGGCGCGAGACGAGATCTGAAGCGGCACCGCGTCGCCGCACAGCCCGGACAGCAGGCCCTGGACCATTCCCTGGTCGAGGGCGCAGAGCACGGGGTAGCTGCCCACCAGGTCTCCGAAGGGGCACTGGTCGCGAACGACCGCGGTGGCGCTGTCACGCCGCTCGGCGCGTGCCGCGAAGCCGTGCGCGGTGAGCGCCTCGGCCACAGCTGCCATCGCGGAGCGCAAGGAGCGCTGGGAGTCGCCGGGCGACATCTGCGCGGCGAGCGTGCGGCCGTACTCTTCGCCGACCTCGACCGCCATCGCCTCGGCGGTCTCGGGCGGCAACAGGGCGAGGGCCCGGGCGAGAAGGGTCACCACGAGGGCGTCCGAGCGCGGGGGCACGGGCAGGGCGTCGACCCCGCCCGAGCGCCGGTAGCGCTTGGAGGGCCGGCCGGCCCCGGTTCCTGCGTGGTCGATCGTCACCTCGAGGTAGCCGCCGGCCGCCAGTTTGTCGAGATGGTGGCGAGCGACGTTGGGGTGTAGCTCGAAGCTCCGTGCGACCTCGCCGGCGGTCATCCCGGAGCCGTCGGGCATCGACAGGTAGATCTCGCGACGGGTCGCGTCGCCGAAGGCGGCGGTCACTGCGGCCGCGGCTCCGGAGAAGCCCTCGCTTGCACCCGTCGCAGCGACGCTGCCGACGGGGTGGTCGGTTCCCCGCACCTAGCTATCCTACCTGGGAAGACCTGGCCGCAGGGCGTCCCTTCCGTGTGGAGACCCGACCCGGCCGTTCCTCTGGAGGGATGTCCGTGGCCCAGTTCGACGACGAGACCGACCGCCGACGCGCTGCGCTCCAGGCCGTCGTCGACCCCGTGCTCTTCCACTCCCTCGGAGAGCTCGGGACCCTGCGTGAAGTCCGGCCTCGCGGCCGGGCCCTCGAGGTGGTGGTGGCGGTGCCGACCGACGCCTATCCGGAGGAGGCGGTGCTTCGGGAAAGGCTCGCCAGCGCGGCGGGCGCAGACGTCGACGTGGTCTTCGAGTCGATGGGCGAGGACGAGCGAGTCGCCCTCGGGCTGCGCCTTCGCGACTTCGACGGCACATCCGCCCCGCCGTCCGGCCCCGCCCAGGGACACGGTGGCACTGCTCGGCCGAACCCGTTCGGCCAGCGCCGTGGCGGAACCCGAATCCTTGCGATCTCCTCAGGAAAGGGTGGGGTGGGCAAGTCCTCGGTCACGGTGAACCTCGCGGTGTCGCTCGCCGCGGCCGGCCACAGCGTGGGGCTCCTCGACGCCGACATCTACGGCTTCTCGGCGCCTCGCATGCTGGGCGTCGAGCGTCCCCCGATGACGGTCGGGCGAACCCTCGTCCCGCCGGTGGCGCATGGCGTGCGCGTGGTGTCGATGGGATTCTTCGTCGACGAGGACAAGGCGGTCGCGTGGCGCGGGCCCATGCTGCACAAGGCGCTCGAGCAGTTCCTCGTCGACGTGCACTGGGGCGCACCGGAGTTCCTCGTCGTCGACCTCCCGCCGGGCACGGGGGACGTCCCGCTGTCGATCGCCCAGCAGCTGCCCGGGGCGGAGTGCTACGTGGTCACCACACCGCAGCCCGCCGCCCAGCGGGTGGCCCAGCGCTCGGCCGCTCTCGCCCGTCAGCTCCGCCTGCCGCTGAGAGGCGTGATCGAGAACATGTCCTACTGGCGCGCACCCGACGGGACGGCGTACGAGATCTTCGGGAGCGGCGGCGGCCAGGAGCTCGCCGAGCAGCTGGAGGTGCCCCTGCTCGCCCGGATCCCACTCGAGACGGTCGTGCGCGAGGGCGCCGACGACGGCCGCCCTGCGTCCATCGCCGCGCCGGGCGGCGAGGTGGCGGCGGCCTTCTCCGCCCTCGCCGAGCGCGTCGAGGCCCTCGGCCCCGCCCGCGTCTACCGAAGCGAGCTCAAGATCGGCTGACGGCGTCTCCTGCTCTCGCGACGGGAGCGTCGGCGGCGACAAGATCGTCACAGCCTGGGCATAGTCTCCACCCGTGACGCCGACTGCCCCCTCTCGCCTCGCCGACGCGTGGTTCGCCACGATGGCGGGCGCCTCGGTGCCGGGCGGCCTCGTCGCTGCGCACCGTGATGGTGGCCGGTCTGTTGGCGAGGTCCCTGCGGCGGACCGCGCTCGACGCGAGGCGGACGAAGAGCTCCGTCTCGCCTCTGGAGCGACTCGGGCCAGGGGGGCCGGTCGGCGCCGGCGCCCCGAGGAGCCCGATGCCATGCGGACGTGCTTCGAGCGAGACCGGGACCGGATCGTGCACGCCAAGGCCTTCCGGCGCCTGGCCGGCAAGACCCAGGTGTTCGTGTTTCCTGCCGACCACCAACGCACCCGCCTCACCCATGCGCTCGAGGTGGCCCAGGTGGCGAGCGCGGTGGCGCGGGCGACCGGCCTCAACGTCGCGCTCACCGAGGCGATCGCCCTCGGCCACGACTGCGGCCACGGTCCGGGCGGCCATGCGAGCGAGGCGGTCTTCGACGCGCTCGTTCCGGGGGGCTTCCATCACGCCTCCTTCGGGGCGGACGTGGTGCTTGCCCCGCTCAACTTGTGCGAGGAGACCCTGGACGGCATCCGTAACCACTCCTGGTCCCTTGCGGCTCCTGCCACGCCCGAAGGCGAGGTGGTGAGCTGGGCCGACCGCATCGCCTACTGCGCGCACGACCTGGAGGACGCCGTTCACGCCGGCATCGTCACCACCGAGGAGCTCCCCGCGGTGGTGCGCGAGGTGGCCGGGCCGACCCGAGGCCGCCAGCTCGACTGCTTCATCGGAGCGCTCGTCGACGGCATAAGAACAGAGGGCCGAGTGGCGATGGCGGCTGGTCCGGCCGAGGCCTTGGCGGCGCTCCGTGCCTTCGACTACGAGCGCATCTACCTTCGTCGCGACTCGCTCGAGCAGGGTCGGGCGGTCGCAGACGTGCTCGAGGCGCTCGTTGCCCACCTGGCTTCTCATCCCGAGGCGCTCCCCGACGGGACGGGCGATGGCGATCCGCTCCATGCCGCGGTCCGCCACGTCGCCGGGATGACCGACCGGTACTCGTTCGAGGCGGCGGTCCGGCTGCTCGGCTGGCCGCGCGAGCGGCTGCCGCGCGGCATCGACGTGCCCGCCTGATTGCTACGCCCTGACTGCTAGCGCGCCGTCACGGCCGTGGCACGGCATCGCACTTCCACAACTCCGGCTGACGCTCTTCCACGCGGGCCGGCTGAACAGCCTCGTCCGGCCGACAAGCCGTCGATCGCACGCGCTCGGTCCGGCCCCTTGACGCCCGTTGGCACACCCGCCAGAGCGACTGCGGCACGTCTTGCAGCTCGATTGCACAGAATTTTCGGTAAATTATCTACTGCTTGCATCAATTGATTCACTCTGTAATGCTGTGCCGTCATGGGGGGGATGGAATTGAGTGCAGCGCTGCTCGGGCGCGAGCCCCGGCGCGCGCTCGCCTGGTGGCGCGACGCGGTCGTCTACCAGGTTTACGTCCGGAGCTTTGGCGACGCGAACGGCGACGGGATCGGCGACCTCGCCGGGGTGCGGGAGCGACTGCCGTACCTGGCCGAGCTCGGTGTGGACGCGCTGTGGTTCAACCCGTGGTACCCGTCGCCGCTCGCTGACGCGGGCTACGACATCACCGACTACCGCTCGATCGATCCCGTGATCGGGACCCTCTGGGAGGCGGAGCGGCTGATCGCCGAGGCGGGCGAGCTCGGCATGCGCACCATCGTCGACATCGTTCCCAACCACGTCTCGAGCGAGCACCCTTGGTTCCGTGACGCGATCGCCTCACCTCCCGGCTCCGCCGCCCGGGAGCGCTTCTGGTTCCGACCGGGGGCTGGCGCTGATGGTGAGCTGCCACCCAACGGCTGGCAGTCGATCTTCGGGGGGTCCGCGTGGTCGCGCGCCGACGACGGCGAGTGGTACCTCCACCTGTTCGCCCCGGAGCAGCCGGATCTCAATTGGGAGCACCCCGACGTCTGGGCCGAGCACGAGGGCATCCTTCGCTTCTGGTTCGAGCGCGGCGTCGCCGGCGTTCGCATCGATTCGGCGGCGCTTCTCGTCAAGGACCCGGGCCTCTCGGAGGAGCGACCGGACGCCGAGCCCGGGGACCACCCGTTCGTCGACCGCGACCAGCTCCACGAGATCTATCGGCGGTGGCGTGCGATCGCGGACGGCTGCGAGGAGCCGCGGGTCCTGATCGGTGAGGTATGGCTACCCGACGCTGATCGGTTCGCGCGCTACCTGCGCCCCGACGAGCTCCACACCGCGTTCAACTTCGACTTTCTCGCGTGCCCCTGGGAGCCGGGTCGGATGCGGGCGTCGATCGAGTCGGCGCTCTCGGCTCACGCGCCGGTCGACGCTCCCGCAACCTGGGTGCTGTCGAACCACGATGTCACGCGCCCCGTCACGCGATACGGCCGCGCCGACACCTCATTCGCCTTCGAGAGCAAGCGCGTAGGCACGCCGACCGACCTCGATCGCGGCCGCCAACGGGCACGCGCGGCTGCGCTGCTCGCGATGGCCCTCCCTGGCTCGATGTACATCTACCAGGGCGAGGAGCTCGGCCTCCCAGAGGTGGAAGACATCCCACCG
>JAODBN010000024.1 GCA_025463965.1 Acidimicrobiaceae bacterium | reverse complement strand
CGACTCGCCGTACTTTCAGTCCGATCGCCTAAAGCGAGGCGTGAACCTCAAGGTCCAGGCGTCAATGGACCTCGTCATCGAGTTCATCATGACCGGCGTCCTCGACCGACATCCCAACTTGCGGATCGTGATCGTTGAGAACGAGATCAGCTGGATCCCCTTCGCCGCCGCGCGTTGGGACTTCTTCCACGCAAAGCGGTACACCGACGACAAGGGCAACGACGTTCCGCCGGCACCCATCGCCAAACCGCCATCCGGCTACTTCACCGATCAGGTGTATGCCACCTACTTTCAAGACAGTCTGAGCCGGACCGTCTTCCAGACATTTGGGTCGGACACCTTCATGTGGTCGAACGACTACCCACATCCGAACAGCCTGTGGCCGGACTCTCGGAAATGGATCGAGGAGAACATCGGCGATCTCCCGGCCGAGACTCTGGCCAAGGTGCTGCGGACGAATGCCGAGCGTCTCTATGGGCCGGTGCCCGATCTCGAGCCCTAACAAGCAGATCGACACCTCGACCGCCATCCCAGGTCCTTGAGCAACCGCCTGACAGGCTCGGGCACCGAATCCAAAGTTTCGGCGGATGCTGAGGAAAGTTCCCTCCAAGAAGAGGCCGGCGAGATCGGTTCATCATCGAGGTCTCTGCGGGAAAGATCGCTGCCGGAGGCGGGTGCGTCGCCCGGGCGCCGGACGGCCGGGTCGTGTTCATCCGACACGCGTTACCTGGAGAGCTTGTGCGAGCACGCATCGTCGCCAAGACGAGCTCGTATCTGCGAGCCGATGCGGTCGAGGTGGTCGAGGCATCTCCCGCTCGAGTCCGTCCTCGCTGTCCACATGCTGGCCCGGGTCGATGCGGAGGATGTGACTGGCAACACATTGCGCTCGCTGAACAACGGCGGCTAAAAGGTGAACTCGTCGCAGAGCAGCTCCTGCGACTTGCTGGAATCGAATATCCGCTCGTGGTCGAGCCGGTTCCCGGCGACGCCGATGGGCTCGGTTGGAGAACGCGGGTGCGGTTCGCTGTCCACCGGTCTGGCCGGGTCGGTTTTCGGCGGAACGGCTCGCATGAGATCGAAAACATTGAGGTCTGCCCCATCGCTGCACCCGCGATCGAGGAACTGCATATCCCGCTTTCGAGGTGGCATGGGGTGCGAGAGATCGAGGTGTTCTCACCTAACTCGACCGACCTCGAAGGCGTCATGGATGAAAACAGCCACAAGGCCGTGGTCGCCGTTCAACCGAGAGGCCGAGGGGCCTTGCGGAACCTGCCCCAAGTCGGAACTTCGAAGGTCGAGCTGATGGTCGCCACTCACCACCGCGACGGAGCAGGACGATTAGAGGTGTCAATGCTGGGTCGCAGCTTTCGGATCTCCCCCGGAGCCTTCTGGCAGGTGCACCGCGGTGCACCGAGGACCCTCGTGACGGCTGTCCTCGAGGGGCTGGCGCCGCAACCGAACGAGCGGGCGCTCGATCTGTATGCCGGGGTTGGACTGTTCTCCGCGTTTCTTGCTGACTCAGTCGGCCTCGGCGGCAGCGTGATCGCCGTCGAACAGGATCGACGTGCCTGCGCCGATGCTCGCATCAACACCCGCGAGCAACCCCAGGTGCAGATCGTCAACGCAACAATCTCGCCAGAGGTGATCGAAGGGCTTGACTCCCCGGACATCGTCGTGCTCGACCCACCTCGGTCCGGTATTGGCCGAGCCAACCTGCAGGCACTTATGGCGCTCCAACCGCCGCCGCGACGGATCGCCTACCTGTCGTGCGACCCCGCGACCTTTGCCCGGGATATTCGCATCGCGCTCGACGCTGGTTGGTCGATGCCCCACCTGCGGGCCTTCGACCAGTTCCCGATGACCGAGCACGTCGAGCTGCTCGCGCTGCTCGACCCGCCGTAGATTGTTGGGGTGCAACGGCGGCCCGAGCCCTTCTGGGGCAAAGCCTCCCGATCGCATATTCTCACGGCTAATGATGGAATTCCCGACCGATATCTATACCGAGCCGGACCCGGATCCCGACACGCTGGCGAACCTCGGGCCGCTGCGCCCGATGGCCGGGGTGTGGCGCGGCGAAAACGGGGTCGACGCCCACCCTGCCGTGGAGGGAATCGGGAGGGACGGATACGACGAGCGCTACGAGCTCCAGCCCACCGATCCGCAGACGAACGGCCCCCAGCTCTTTTATGGCCTTCGCTATCACGTCCACATCGTGAAGCCAGGAGAGATCGAAACCTTCCACGACCAGGTCGGCTACTGGCTGTATGAGCCGGCGACGGAGACGGTGATCTTGAGCCTCGCCATTCCGCGAGCCCAGGTCGCGTTGGCGGCCGGACATGCGGGGCCGAACGACACTGAGTTCGAGCTCACCGCCACCGCTGGGAGCCGAACCTATGGAATCTGCTCCACGGACTTCCTCGAGAATCGATTTCGAACCGTTGAGTTCCGAATCCGCGTCGCCATCAACGGCGACGGAACCTGGTCCTATGACGAGGACACCCATATGGAGGTGTTTGGTGCCAGCGCGGTCTTCCACCACACCGACCGCAACACCTTGACCAAGATCGCCGAGCCGACACCCAATCCCCTGGTCGCCGCACTAAACCGGTAGGCGACCGCTCGATCTCGCCTATGCTTGATTCGGCTAACTAGTTGCTGGTCAGCTCACGCAGGCAGAGCCGGTGAGCGAGGTACAAACGAAGTTCTCGTGTACGCCCTGAGCTATCGGGGGGATGAGGAGGATCGTATGGACAAGAACTCCGCCTTCGTCACCTTGGAGGCTTCGCGCACCATCGACATTCCCGGTCACGGCACACCAGATGTGACATGGCCGACGAACTACTTCTTCGGCGAGCCAGGAGTCGCGACCCGGGGACCACAGGCCTTCCGCGTTACTCGCGAGCCTCATCGGGAAAGTCGAGCCCACTTCCACCACGTTGACCAGTTCCAGGTCTTCTTCGGTGCCTCCGACACTGTCTTTCAGCGCCATAAGACAGGTCCCCTGTTGATCCACTATTCCGACTCCGACACGCTGTATGGGCCCTTCTCCTCTGGAGATGAGCCCTTTGTTTTCATGACGCTGCGACCGCACGGCAACACCTTCAAAGGGTTCATGCCCGACCACAAAGCCGAGATGGCCCACACTGGCACGAAGCGTCACTATCACAACGACCTACGCGATTGGCTCGACGTTCCCTACCCCGAAGACGGTGGGTCGGAGATCGAATCCATCCTCGAACCCCAGGCTGACAACCTGGCGGCCTTCAAGATCACCGCGGCACTGGGTGCGAAGTTCGCCACGCCGAATCCAGCAGGCTCCGGCGGGCAATATCACGTCGTGGTCCAGGGCGAGGCACTGCTCGATGGTCAAGCGTTGCCCCTGCACAGCATCGGCTGGGTCGGCGCAAGCGACGACTCGCCAGTGCTTGTGGCCGGGGAATCAGGTGCCCGCCTCGTCGTCCTACAGTTCGGGTCAGCGAACGCCTGAGCAACACCACCACTCCGTGATTGGAGTGTCGTAGCTCACGGAGCCATCCCCTGAGCGGCGATGTCAGATTGCACCAATCAGGTCGACGGGGTCGTCGACCGCACAATGGTCGTTGTGGTTGGCGCAACGGTCGTCGTCGTTGGCGCAACCGTCGTTGTCGTCGTTGAAACGGCGGTTGTGGTCGTCGCCGGAAGCGTTGTCATCGTCGAAGTTGTTGTCGGCAGGCTCGATGTCGTTGTCGGCGTGCTTGTCGTCGTCGTGGAGTGACGGCGAACGAGGGTCGTGGTCGTCGTGGAGTGATGCGGGCTCGTCGTCGTTGTCGTGGTCGGGAGCGACGTCGTCGAGCTGGCGCCGGTCGTTGGATGACCGGAAAGCATGGTTGTGGTCGTCGTCGCCGATGATTGTGTCGCCGAGCGTGAAATTGGCGAGCTCGTCGTCGCCGATCGCGCCGGAGCGGCGGTCGTCGACGGCGAGGCAATCGATGTGGTCGTTGCCGGATGGGCAATCGGTGCCGACGGAAACGGACGTAGCTCATCGAGCGGACCCCGGTAACTCAGCCGATTGCTCCGCGAACCGACGCCAGAGTGACCAGGGTTTGCACGAAACATCGGCCAAGCCGGCACCACGGTCGGGTCAACTGGCAACGCGTACGAGAGCAGTTCACCTGGGGTGTTGAAGCTCGGGGGACCGCCGCACGCCTCAAAGGCATGCCAGCCCGACGATCGGCCCTGGCCGGCCACGATTGCCACGGCAGGGGCGTTGTAGAGACGGCAACCCGGATTGATCGCCGCATAGGGGTTGGTGCCGTTCGTGCCGTAAAGGAAGGCCCCGGTGGCGCCGGCGATTGGATAGAGGCCGTTGGGCGAGCCGACGAGGACGTCGTTCCAGGCATGGGAACCGAGCGAGACGAGGATCGGCGACGCCAAGTTGGTGGGGCCGAGGATCTTGTCCGACCACAACTGGCGACCCGAGCCGGTCCAGGCAGTGACGCGAGAGGCATTGCTCGAAAAACAGCTCGGTTGAGAGGAGCCATTGCAGATCCACGAGGTGTCCACAATCCCCGGTTGCCCGGAGCGGTTGACCGCGCCAATCGCCGGGGAGCCGAGGGTCGGTCCTGAGGTGGCGACCGGCCATCCAGGGACCGTCTCGCCATTGCTGGCGTAAAAGGCGTAGAGGCGACTCGTCCCCGATGGAAAAGGCTGCTCATAAAAGCTCGTACCGACAACTACTGCTGGCCGTCCGGTGCTGTTGATGACGCCAACCGCGGGACTCGACCAGATGGAC
>JAODBN010000013.1 GCA_025463965.1 Acidimicrobiaceae bacterium | reverse complement strand
ACTTCGGCCCCGAGTATGAAGCGCGAGCTGTCGAGGACCTTCGCGAGCGCGCCGTCAATCTCCTCCCGCACGGAAGCGGTGCTACGCAGGAGGTCATAAAAGGGTATGTCAGTCAGTGCGCGTACTCCTCCATGAACGAATCGAAGTCACGGATGTAGTCGCTCTCTCGGTAGATATCCGACGCGAGCACCATGCAGACCGCTCCGCTCGAAAACCTATCAAGCTCGCGCCAGACCATCGCAGGAAGATAAAGGCCTCGCTTCGAGCTGTCGAGCGTGACTTGAGCACTCGTTAAGCCGTCGTGGACGCGCACATCGAAGCTCCCGCTCATCGAGATCACCAACACCTCGCACTGACGGTGCGCATGTCCTCCTCGTGCGGCGCCGCTCGGTATGTCGTATGTGTAATACACCCGAGCGATTCCGAACGGCAGTTGCCTGTTGCCTTCTATCGAGGTGAGATTGCCGCGTGGGTCGTTTATGACCGGGAGGTCGATGAGTCGGCACCTGCCGAGCTCTCGGCTGGCGTACGGCGTCTTGTCCCGGGTCCGGTCCAGGTGCGAATCCGCTGGAGTGCTGGTCACCGGCGTTACGCTACATTCCCCTCGTGGCGTACCGCCCATCTCGCGATCCCGCTGGTCCAGACCTCGGGGGTGCCTGCCGACCGCTCGTGGCTGCGCTCTACGAGCCCTGGCGACTGCCCGTCGACGAGCCGGACGAGGCATTCGGCGCGTCGCCGCGAAGCTGGAACGATGTCAGGAACGCGCGTCGTAAGGACCTCGGCGGTGGCTTCGACGCACCCGGGGAGCTCGGTTGCTACGACTCATCCTGTGCCGAGGTGCGCGCCGCGCAGGGGGTCATGGCTCGCCGGTATGGCGTCGACGCGCTCTTCTGCTCGCTTGACTGGCCCGATCAGAGTGATGGACGACGCCCCCTGATCGAGACAGTGCTTGAGTCCGGCCTCCCGGACGTATCCGCCGCTGCGTGGTGGGTTGTCGGTCCGTTTCGACACTCTCAGGATCGGCTAGGCGTCTATGACGGTGATGCACACGCGAGCTGGCTCATGAACCTCTTCGGCCATCCCCGGTACCTGCGCCACAACGGCCGGGCGGTCGTGGTCGTCGAACGCCCCGAGCTCATTCCCGCCCCGCGCGATGTGTTCGCTCGCTGGCGCGAGTTGGCCCGTTCGCGTGATGTCGGTGAATTGCTCATCATCGTCGGCAATGTGGGCCATCCCGGCGGGATTGGGCAGCTTGGGGCCGACGCGGCAATTCCGAGCGCACAGCTGACAAGTGACGCTGAGGCGCTCGCGGCTTCGCACCCGCGCGCTGGGATCGTCGGCGTGGGCACACGCGTGAGACGGAGACACGGTCGAGAGGGGCAGCCAGGTAAAGAGGGCGCACCTCTTGAATCGCCGGCGGCTTACCGGCGGGAGCTAGCCCGCGAAGCGGCACGAGTCGGTCGGGACGGGCTCCTGGTGGTCGATTCGTGGAACTCCTGGCTCGACGACGCTCGCCTTGAGCCTGGCCTCGACTTCGGTCTCGATTGGCTCGACGCGCACGCAGCGGGCGTGTTCTCAAGCGTCGACCCTATTGGTGAGGCCGCGCGCGAGGTTTTGCTTCTGAACCGGTTCGTCATGCGCTCCTTCGAGCGGGAGGCAGCGACGAGTCTGGCGTCGGGCCGTCTCGACGATGCGCTTAGCGTCGCTCGAGCCGCCGCTGATTGGTCGTGCCACCAGACGACCCTTTGGATGAGCCCGGAGCTCGAGGCGGTGGTGAGCACCGCCGGCCGGCAGCTCCTCGAGGAGGCGGACGCTTGGCGACCTACGCACGGCACCCGTCGCCGCGTGGCACACGTGCTAACCGAGGCCCGATCGATCGGTGGCCACACACGCCTCGCCTGGCGCTGGATGACATCTGACGCCGAGAGCGAACACTCCGTCGTGTTGACCGGGCAAGGAGAGCTCGCGATACCGGACGAGCTTCGGGCAGCGACCGAAGGGCGCGTCGTGAGCCTTACGTCCGCAAGCCCGATTGAAAAGGTGCGCGAGCTGGCGGGGATCTTCGGCGCCTTCGACCTCGTTGTTCTCCACGTGCACCCCTACGACGTTGTCGCCGTCGCGGCGTGCGCTGACGCGTCGCGGCGGCCGCCGACCTTGCTGCTCAATCACGCCGACCATCTCTTTTGGATTGGCGTTACCGAAATGGACGCCGTCGCGAATATCCGTCCTTCGGCGCGAGCCCTGTGCACGACGAGACGCGGTGTGGACGCGGGCAGGCTGCTAACCCTCCCATTGCCGCTCGGTCCGCCGGAGGTGAGGCAGGAGCGGGGACGGGCTCGGGAAGCAATCGGTCTGCCAGCGTCGGCCGTCGTGATGCTCACGATGGCCGCGCCCTACAAGTACACCCCAGCTGTCGGCCCGAGCTTGCAAGACTTGGTCGCCCGCGTTCTCGACGACGTCGCTGACGCGCACATCGTCGCGGTCGGACCCGATGCGTCCTCGCCCGGCTGGTCGGGGCTGCTCGAACGGTTTCCGGAGCGGGTCTGGCTGCTCGGTACAGTCGCCGACACCCTCACAGTACGGTCCGCTGCCGACGTATATCTCGACTCCTACCCGTTCGCATCTATCACCT
>JAODBN010000037.1 GCA_025463965.1 Acidimicrobiaceae bacterium | reverse complement strand
CGCTTGCTCGCCCTTCCGCGCCGGAGCGACCTCGGCCGCACGGTGAGCCGCTTTCCGTCCTCGGACGTCGATCTTTCCTTCACCCTTCCCGAGTCGGTCGCGGCCGGAGAGCTCGAGGCGGTGCTGTCGGGCGCCACCGGGGACCGGTGCGAGTGGGTCCGCCTGATCGACGTCTACCGCGGCGCTGGACTCGAGGCGGGGACGCGAAGCCTTTCGTACCGGCTCCGCTTCGTCGCTCTTGACCACACCCTGGACGAGGCGGAGCTGGCTGAGCTGCGCTCGGCCTGCATCGCCGCGGCGCAGTCAGCGCTTCCGGCGCGTCTTCGCGCCTGAGCGAACCCCGGTCGCGAGGGGCCCGGCTCAGTGCCGGCGGAGCTGGGCGGCGAGGGCGGCGCAGCGCGGATGGAGGTACGGGTCGGCGGCCTCGAGGGCGGCTTCGCCGAGCCCGGCGAGGAAGGCGAGCGCGGTCTCCTCGCCGGAGGTCTCCTGGCCGGCTGTCTCGTCGCCGGCCAGCTCCTCGAGCGAGCGGAACACCGACTCGAGCTCCTGGGCCCAGACGTCGCCCGCCGCCAGCAGTGCCGCGCTCAGCCCGGCGAGCTCTCCCACCACGGCCTCGAGCGGAAGGTCTGCCGCCTCCAAGGAGAGCTCCCGGTAGGCGGCCGAAAGGCACGGCACCTGACCGAGGGTCGCGCCGAGCGCCCGCCTCGCGCTCTGATCTTCGGCCTCGCTTCTCGCTGGCAATGACTCTCCGCCCGTGGCGCGGCCCTGCTGGGCCGATGCAGTCGTCGGGAGGGGTCGGCCGTCCTCCGAAGCCGCCGGCGGCTTGCACCAGGCCGGCGCGGACACCCTAGAAGTGGGCTGTCTCACCCGGCTCTAGGGCACGCGGTGACGAGGGCGGTCGAGCGGCGGGCGCGACCCGCTTCGCACAACCTGTGATCCGACGGGCATCATCCCGCCGCGGTCGGCGCCTTTCGCAGTGCCTGCTCGAAGATTGCCGCGATCTGGGAGTAGCCGGTGGTGTTGGGGTGGATGTCCTGGTGGGCGATGGCCGCGCCGGGGAGCGGGCACATCCAGGTCCACCGGCACACAGTGGCGGCGTCGAGGGCGAGCTTCTTTCCGCCGTAGGTCGTCATGGGAAGCGCTGAGCCGGTCCGGAACGCCGCCGAGACGTTCGCCACGACCAGTCCCTCGTTGCGGTAGATGAGGCGGAGCGAGGTGTCGAAGCTCTCTGCACCGGCGAGCGACAGAGCGGCGAGCTCAAGTCCCTTGGTGCCGCCCGGGTCGGCGGCGAGCCCGAGGAACGGGTCGTAGTAGTCCATCGCGGCAAAGCGTGCATGGGGGTCGTCCTTGGCGAGGGTCGCCTTCACGGTCCGGATCAACCCGGGCAGGCGACGGTCGGCCTGAGCGGCGCGCTGGGCGACGCACAGCGGGCTGAGCGAGCCACCCGTGTAGCAGCTGTCGACGTCGTTGGCCCCGAGGTCGAACACGACGAGCGCGACGTTGCCCTTGGTTCGCCCGAGCTCGGCGAGCGCTGCAGCGAGTTGGTTCTTCACCCCGAACTCGTTGCGGTAGAGGGTCGTGCACGGACCGACGGCGGGGTTGGTGGTGAACGACGTGGTGGTCTCGCCGGGACAGGCGAGGTCGACGAGACGCAGGTGCTCAGCTCGGGCGAGGTCCGCCGCGTAGCCGCCTGGATATCCGGCATCGCTGTGCCCACTGGCCGGGTTGACCGGCGGCGCCGACTGGCCGTCGGTCGGCTGGTAGCCGGCGGCGAGCGAGTCGCCGAGGGCGAGCAGGACCGGGGTGGTGCTCGCGGTCGTGGTGGACGTCCCCGAGCGGCTCTCCACAGCGGCGGCTGATGCGGCGCGGACGCCGTTTGTGGCAGCGGCTGCCAGGGGCGACGCGACGAGCAGGCCGGAGAAGGCGATCGCCGCGCCGAGAGCGGCGTTCGTGAGGAATCGGACCGGTCGAGCGAGCATTTGTCGATGCTGGCACCGTCGCCACCTTTTCGGCGCGCGCGCCGGCGAACCCTCACTGGGTCCTCACAGTCAACTCGTTGTTCTCGAACAGCAAGCGCAGAGGATGGACCTCACGGCGGGCACCGGGGGGCGCCCGCGATCTCAGACCCAGGGAGGACGACCATGAAGGTCAATCGGATCGCCGCAGGCGCCGGGGCACTGGCCCTGTCGGTCACCACGCTCGGCGTGGCGCTCGGCAGCTTCGGGAGCCCGGCGGGAGCGTCGAGCACCCACGGTGCCAGCTTCACCCAGCTCCAACAGCAGCTCGAGCAGCAGATCGCCAATCGCCAAGCTCGTCTCGCCAACCTGACGAAGGACGTCGCCGGCGCCAAGTCGCTCACGAGCGCGCACGCGACGCTCCTCAACACGCGCCTTTCGGCAGAGACGACCAACATCGCTGCCTTGGCGGCAAAGGTCCCGACCGACACGACCAACGCACAGCTGTCGGCCGACCGCTCGGCGATGCTCAGCGACAACCGGGTGTACGCGGTGATGACCCCGCAGGTCTTCCAGACCATCGAGGCCGACTCGATCTCGGCCCAGGTGACCACGCTCCAGGCCGACGAGGCGGGCCTGCAGTCCGAGGTCGCCGCGCTCGTCGGACAGCCTGGTTACGA
>JAODBN010000405.1 GCA_025463965.1 Acidimicrobiaceae bacterium | reverse complement strand
CGACACAGCGTACGGCCGGCTCGGCAACCTAATTAAGCTCAACCCTCCGATCCGCCCCGCCTCGGACGTGGCCGCCCTGTGGCGGGGGATCCGCCTCGGCCAGCTGCAGGTCCTCGCCACCGACCACGCTCCGCACACGGCCGCCGAACAGGCGGTCGAGGACGTGTGGGCGGCACCGGGTGGCTTCATCGGGGTGGAGACGATGCTGCCGCTGATGCTGACCCAGGTTGCCTCTGGGCGGCTGACCCTCGAGCAGCTGATTGGGATCGCGGCGTGGCAGCCGGCCGTGATCTGGAAGATCGCTGACCGCAAGGGTCACCTCGGTGTGGGCGCCGATGCCGATTTTTCCCTCGTCGATCTCGCCGCCGACGGGGTTATCGACGAGTCGCGCCTGCATTCGCGCCATCCGGTCAGTCCCTACGCGGGCTGGTCCGTGAAAGGAGCGGTGAGGGCCACCTACCTGCGAGGCACCCAGATCGCCAAGGACGGCCAAGTGATCGGTGAGGCCGGCGGCCGGTTCGTGACCTCGGTTCAACACCGCCGACGCCACCCCAGCGAGGTGGCGCGGTGAGTCGGGCGTCCTCGCCGCTCGTCCGGGCGGGTGCTGACCGCTTCGTTGCCGCCGAGCTCGACGGGCTCGGCCTGTGGCCGGGTCCCGGTGTCGGCGCCGACGGTCAGGTCTCGCCGCGCCCGGCCGATGTGGCGGCAATCGGGACGACCGCCCCAAAGGCGCTCCAGGGCACGCTGCTCGCCAAGGCCATGGGCGAGGAAGGCTTCACCCGGCGCTCGGCTACCCCGTGGCCCGGACCGGCTGAGCTGTTCGCTGACGCCAGCTGGCAGCTCGGGGTGGTGCTCAGCCCGTGGAAGCGAGAGGTAGGGATGGGCTGCGCCCTCCTCGCCGCGAGCGCAGCGGCCACCGGGGTGGTCGACACGGTCCTGCGCAGCCCGAAGGGCACCGTGGGGTTCAACACGAACACCTGGGCGGCCCAGTGCGCGCTCGAGGTCCTTCTCGGCGCGACGACGCCCGAGCGGGTCCTGCTGCTCGGGGCTGGCGGCTCGTCCCGGTCGGTGGCTCTCGCCGTGCGGAGGGCGTGGCCTGCGTGTGCGCTTGTCGTTGCCGCCCGGTCCGTCCATTCGGCCGAGGAGCTGGCCGGGGCTTTCGGGGGCGAGGTGCTCGAGGGCGCCGCCGCCCGGCCGGACTGGGACAATGGGTGGGACGTGGTCGTCAACACGACCACTTGGGGCGAGACCGACGCCTCCGAGCAGGAGCCGTTCGCCATCGACCTGGCCGGCGTCTTCGTCCCGGGCGGGCGGCTGTTCGATCTCAACAACCGGATCAGCGCGCTGCAGCACCAGGCCTTGGCGGACGGGTGCGCCGTCGTGTCCGGCGGGGTGATGCAACGGGTGACGAACGCCTGCCGGGCGGCGCTCCTGGCCTACGCGGTGCCCGCGGGGCGGGGCGCCGCCACGGCGTCCTGACTACGCGCCGATGCGGTCGGGGCCGGCTGCGCTGAGGCCGCATGACGCTGAGTGGCGAGACGGAGACTCCGTCAGTCCCGATGCGGCACGCGGATCAGCGCTTGCAAGAGTTTCTATAGGTCCCGGGCGGCGCCTCCTCGGAGCAGCTTTTACCGACACGAAGCACGCATGGGCGACTCTTGAGCGACCCCGCGCCTTCGTACGGGCGCTCGAAATCTTGCCGCCTCAATCCGAGGCATTCCTGCTCCGTTGGGCGCTCCACGCGCGGTAGCCCCCGGCGAGGTCCGTAGCGCGCTCGAGACCAAGGTCCCGCAGCGACGCCGCCGCCAAGGTGGAGGCGTAGCCGTCGTTGCAGAAGACGATGATGCGCCGACCCAGGCGATCTGCTTGAGGGATGCGGTCAGGGCTGGTGGGGTCGAGGCGCCACTCGAGGACGTTGCGGTCGATGACGAGCGCCTCGGGAATCTCGCCCTCGAGCGCGCGGTTGATTTCCGGTCTGATGTCGACGAGTAGCGCTCCCTCGGCCATCTCTCGCGAAAGCTCCGCGACCTCGACCCGATCGAGCTCAGAGCGCGTGCGCTCCAGAAGTGACTCGATTCGCGACATCCGTCTCCTCAATGCCCATGCGCCCGGTAAAGCCGATCGGATTAGTATAGTATCTCGTCGTGGTCCTCTTCCAAGGAAAGCAAGCGAGTCTCGAGACGGTCGGCTGTCGATGTGGATGGCCTGTGCCCGCCTCATTCTTCGTTCCGTCCGTTCGTCCTTAGAGGAGTTCACATGCGTTCTCTCGAAGAAGCCACGCGTCCTCCGCTCGCCGTCACCCCGTCGAGCGTTGTTTCCCTCAGTACCGTCATGCACCCGTCTTTTGGAGCGGGCGTTCTCGGGCCCGACGCGCTCGCCGTTGCCGTGGAGGGACTTGCACGGTCAGCCGCGAACGAGCGGCTGGATATCGGACAAGGCGAAGCGCGTGCGTACCGGCGTATCTTCTCAAGCGGCAATCTCGAAGCGTGGCTGATCGCCTGGGGGGAGGGTTCCTGCCTCGGCCTGCACGATCACGGCGGCTCGAACGGCGCATTCACACTCGTCTCCGGCTCGCTGCTGGAGCTCTCGGTCGATCTTGCGACGAGTGAGCGGCCGAAGGTATCCGCGCTGCAGCAAGGGTCGATTCGCCGGTTCGGCGCGACGTATGTGCATGAAGTGTGGAACCCCCGCGCCCCTGTGGCGATGAGCGTTCACGCGTACTCTCCGCCGCTCGAGACGATGCACTTCTACGATTAGCAGTAAGGGAGCGCCTCGACCGGGTTCTGCGATCGCCCCGCCTGGCTGAGATCGTCGGCGCTGTTCTCGATTCGCGCGTCTGTCGGCCGCAGCAACTGAGCTGTGCCGTGGTGCGCGCCACCAATAGCCTGCAAACCGCCGACAGCGGCGGTCCCAGCAGAGATCTTGCTCAAGTCGTTTTTGACCGAGCTTGCCTCGCCCGAGCCGCCCCAACGGCGGCCTTCCCTTTGCAGGCCAAGGTGAATGCGCTGAGCTGGGTATTCAGACGCTCGGTTCGACTCAGCATCTGCCTGAGCGTTTCGGTCCCGGCCGGTGAGAAACTGCCCGGGATGACTGCGAAGCCTGGGGATTACGAGAGCGCTCTTGCTCGAGCGGATTGTCACGCAAGGGATTGGCTGAATCTCTTGCGTGAACGTCCGATCGCTCCTCGGGCCTCAGCAGATGATCTCTTGGGTACCTTCGGTGGGCCGCTTCCCGAGGGGGGGCTCAGCGCGGCGGACGTGATTGATGAGCTCGCCGAAGGAGCGGAACCCGGGTTATTGGGTAGCCAATCCGGGAGGTTCTTCGGTTGGGTCATGGGCGGGACACTGCCGGCAGCACTGGGCGCCGATTGGCTCGTCAGCGCGTGGGACCAGAACGCCGGGCTTCGGTTCGCGACGCCGGCCGTCGTCGCCGTCGAAGAGGCTGCGTCGTGCTGGTTGCTCGAACTGCTTGGCTTGCCCTCCTCGGCCGACGTCGGTTTCGTGACCGGGGCGACGATGGCGAACTTCTCGGGACTCGCTGCCGCCCGGTTCGCGGCACTCGAGCGTGTTGGTTGGGATGTGAACGCCGAGGGACTGGCCGGTGCGCCAGCGATCCATGTGCTGGTTGGCGCGGAGCGCCACGACACCGTCGACCTCGCGCTTCGCTATCTCGGCCTCGGCCGCCCAACTCCGATCGCGGCGGACGACGAGGGTCGAATCGACCTGGCGGCCCTCGGGAGGGAGCTTGAAACGATCCCCGTCGGTGAGCCGATCATCGTCTGTCTCCAGGCGGGGAACCTCCACTCAGGTGCCTTCGATCCGTTCGACCAAGCGATCGAGCTGGCCCATCAGCGCGGGGCGTGGGTGCATGTCGACGGTGCCTTCGGACTTTGGGCCGCGGCGTGCCCTTCACTGCGCCACCTCGTGACCGGGCTCGATCGAGCGGACTCGTGGGCGACCGACGCCCACAAGACCTTGAACGTCCCTTACGACTGTGGAATCGCCATCGTGGCCGAACGCTCCGCGCTGCGCTCAGTGTTCGGCGTTCATCCCGACTACTTGATCGCTGACCGCAACCCGGGGCCCGGCGATCCTCATGACAAGGTTCCCGAGTTGTCCCGGCGGGCACGGGGCGTCCCGACGTGGGCGGCCCTCCGTTCTCTCGGTCGACGCGGCGTCGTCGAGCTCGTCGAGACGATGGCTGAGCGGGCTCGCTCGCTCGCACGTCAGGTCGCTGAGATCAATGGCGCTGAGATCTTGAACGACGTCGTCTACACCCAGGTCTGCGTGGCCTTCGGCGACGACGACCGCACCCGCGCCGTCATCGATAGCGTCTTGAGCTCCGGGACAACTTGGATGTCCGGATCCCGCTGGCACGGACGAGCGGTCCTTCGCATTTCGGTGAGCAACTGGTCGACCGACGAGGGCGACGTCGAGGCTTCGGTTGAAGCACTGAGGAGAGCGGCCCAGGTTTGACGATTCTGCGGCCCCAAATCAGATCTCGATGTATCGCTCCTTGACAGTGGCCGACGCGACGAGGGAATGGCGGTCGGCCTTTCGGTCGCCCGTGAATAGCGCGACGATCGTCCAACTCGGCCCACGACCGTCTCCGCCAGATTGGACTACGCGATGACCCGGCGATTGCATCACCTCATCGGAGGCAAGCTCGTTCCCTCGAGTTCCGGCCGGATCGCCCCCGTCTACGACCCCGCCACTGGCGAGGTCCAGGCGGACGTGGGGCTCGCATCGGTCGACGAAGTCGACGAGGCCGTTGCTGCAGCCGCCTCTTCGGCGATGGCCTGGCGGTCGGTCTCCCTGTCGCGGCGCACGGAAGTGATGTTCCGGTTCCGCCAGCTCCTTGACGAGCGCCGCGGGGCGCTCGCTGCCGCGATTACTCGGGAACACGGCAAGGTTCTCTCCGACGCGGCGGGCGAGGTCGCCCGGGGCATCGAGAACGTCGAGTTTGCCTGCGGGATCGGCGCGGCGTTGAAGGGTGGGTACAGCGAGCAGGTCTCGACCGACGTTGACGTCTATTCCATCCGTCAGCCCCTGGGCGTAGTGGCTGGGATCACGCCCTTCAACTTTCCGGTCATGGTGCCGCTATGGATGCTCGCCTCGGCGATCGCCTGTGGCAACGCCTTTGTCCTGAAGCCGAGCGAAAAGGACCCCGGTCCATCTCTTCTCCTCGCAGAGGCGCTCGCGGACGCGGGCCTGCCGGACGGCGTGTTCAACGTCGTCCAGGGAGACCGCGTCGCTGTCGAGCGCCTGCTCGATCATCCGAAGGTCGCCGCGATCAGCTTCGTCGGATCCACTCCGGTGGCGAGGTCGATCTACAACCGGGCCACCGCTGCGGGCAAGCGGGTCCAAGCGCTCGGAGGTGCCAAAAACCACCTCGTGGTGCTTCCCGACGCAGATCTGCAGCTTGCTGCGGACGCGGCGGTCAGCGCGGCGTATGGCTCCGCGGGCGAGCGGTGTATGGCCGTTTCGGTAGTGGTGGCGGTCGGTGGAGTCGCAGACTCGCTCGTTGATGCGATCGCGAGGAGATTGCCAGCCCTCAGGATCGGCCCAGGGGATGCGCAAGACTCGGACATGGGTCCGCTGGTGACCGCGGAGCACCGCGACAAGGTCGCGAGCTACCTCGAGGAGCCGGCTCTCGGAGACGCCGCGCTCGTCGTGGACGGCCGCGCGTTGACCGCGGCGGCTCCGGCCGATCGGAGCGGTTTCTTTCTCGGGCCTTCTCTCGTCGACAAGGTTCACCCGGGTGCTCCCGTCTACGACGACGAAATCTTCGGACCCGTGCTCTCCGTCGTGCGCGTAGCCGACCTGGACGAAGCGCTGGAGCTGGTAAACGCCAGCCCCTACGGGAACGGCACGGCGATCTTCACCCGTGATGGCGGAGCCGCTCGGCGGTACCAGTTCGAGGTGGAATGTGGAATGGTCGGCGTCAACGTGCCGATCCCAGTGCCGGTCTCCTATTACAGCTTCGGTGGCTGGAAACAGTCGCTGTTCGGCGATCTGCACGTGTACGGTCCCGCCAGCGTCGACTTCTACACCCGCACGAAGGTGGTCACCAGCCGGTGGCCCACATCAGTCGGCTCGGGAGTAGATCTTGGCTTCCCGGGCACTCGATAAGGCCCTGCTTGGAAAAAGCATGCGTTTTCCGGCCTCGCTGATGCTTCCTACGCCGCCGTCGAGCGAGCGTCGCTGTGCCCGCGGACGGGCGGCTTGTTGGCGAGAGAGCCCAGTGTGGCGATGTTCGCCTCCATCCATCCCGGCCAGCTGCCGACGTCGACTCGACGGTCAGAGGCGATCAGCTCGATGCCCAGCAGGCCGCTCGTCGAAGCGCAGGCGTCGAGTGCTGTGGTCAAGCTGAGCTCACTGGCGATCGGTGCTTCCAAGGCTTCGAGCACCTTCAGCACCTCCGGGCCCAAGACGTAGCGACCGGTGAGGCCGTAGCAGGACGGCGCTTGTCCCTGCGCCGGCTTTTCCACGAAGCCGTCGATCTTCATCGTTCCCGATCGGCCCGGGCCGGCGAGGCTCGCGCTTCCGTACGCCCCGATCTCTTTCGGGGAAAACTTCGCCAGACTGACGATGGAGGCTCCGTGACGGGCGTGATGCTCGAGCATCGAGCGGAGCAGCAGCGGGCCCCCGAGCAAGAGCTCGTCCGGAAGCATGACGGCAATCGAACGCTCGCCGGCGGCGTGCCATCCGAGGCGCACGGCGTCGCCGAGGCCCCGCGGCTCATTTTGGAAGACGACCCGCACCCGAATGCTGTGCTCTCCCGGGGCGATGGCGGTCAGGCCTTCGAAACGGGCCCGAACCCTCCGAGAGTGCGACAGGAAGGACTCGATTGCGGGCTTGTGTGTGCTCGAGACGACGATGACCTCCTCGATCCCGGCCGCTGCAGCCTCTTCCAGGGCCCAGTCGATTGCGGGCCTGCCACCGACGGGCAGAAGCTCCTTCGGCACGGCGTCGGTAGCGGGACGGAGTCGGGTCCCCAGCCCCGCCGCCGGGACCACTGCGATACGGACCTTGTTCATGTGGGACCTCCTCGTCCTGCTGTTCCAGGAAAGTCTGAGGCCCGAAATACAACGCAAGCTGTGAGTGGGCCAGGAGCGCCCCCGTACTTCCGGCCGTCAACCGCCTCTTTCGCCGCGGCTCCCGACAGTGCTCCAATTTCGCGTGTGCACTATCAGCGGGCTCGCTGCTGCGGCTAGGTGTTCACCCAGAGCGCAGGGAAAGTGTGGTCGCCATGCCTGTCGACTTCAGCCCGTCCCAGCGCTCTCGGATCCGTCGCCTCGCCAAGTACGCGTCGGTGTCCCTCGTGTCGACTGCTACCAGCCTCACGATCCTCGGCGTGCTCGTCGGGGGATTCGGATTCCCCGCGGTGTGGGCCAATGTCATCGCGATCGCGCTCGGCACGGTTCCTTCCTTCGAGCTCAACCGGAGGTGGGTCTGGTCGCTGTCGGGCCAAAGGGTGCGAGCGGGCCAGGTCGTGCCCTTCTGCATCCTCTCGTTCAGCGGGCTGTTGATTTCGAGCGTCGCCGTCCACGTCGCGTCAGCCGCGACCACCTCCGCCAGTCGCGTTGTCCATGTGGGAGCAGTCGAGTTCGCCAACATCGGCTCCTATGGTGCGCTGTGGGCGGTGCAGTTCGTGCTCTGCGAGAAGGTGCTCTTCAGAGTGCGGACTGATGCAGAGCAAGCGACGGTCGCGGATCCGCTCGCTGCCAGGGGAACCTGCCTCGAAGACGAGGCGATGGAGTCGGCGTCCTAGCAGAGGCGTCTGACCTACTCCGGCCCTGGCCACTCGAAGGGCGGAGGCCACGCAGCGGGCGGCGTGGTTGTTACCCACAGACATTGTTGCTGGCCGCCGCGATGACGCGCGCCGGCCCCACGGACGGCTCGCGATCCGACAGCAGTGGTGCTACTCAGTCCGAGCGGACGTGCAGGTGAGTTCTGTACACGACCGTTCGAAGAATGGCGAACCGAACGAACGCGGCGAGGGCGTTTCCGACCAACAGGCCGGCGACCTCGGCAATGGCGGAGAACGGATCGATCGAGCGCGCGAGGGCCAAGAGCCCGGTAGTGAAGCTGATCGAGGTCAACAAGGTGATGCACGCCCCGACAACGAGCGCACGCCGCGAGATGGGGCCGACTCGCGAGAAGGTGATCTGATGATGCGCCGCCAGGTTGCCGATCGAACAGACTGCGAGTGCGCACAGGTTGGCGGCGTACGCGGGGACGGCCAGCCTGAGAAGTAGGAACAGCGCGAGATAGACCAGGGTGCTGAGCGCGCCCACGCTGGCGAAGCGTGCAGCTTCGGATGTCTCGTCTCGCTTGCGGCGCATGGCGAGGCCGCCGACGTGGCCGTCGAGTCCAGAAGGGCTGCGCATCAGGCGCCACACGCCCTTGAGGTCAGCCGCGATCGTCTTGGCTAGATGCACACGGCTATCGGGATCGTCTGCCCAGTCAACGGGCACCTCGTGGATCCGCAGCCCGCTCCGTTCAGCCAGCACGAGCAGCTCGGTGTCGAAGAACCACTCGTTGTCGGCAATCGAAGGAAGCATGATCCGCCCCCTTCACGTCGAGATGGACGGCGCGCACACCAGGGACGTTCGCAGCAAGGCGGGTGGCGATGGCCCAAGTCGTATCCGTGCTGGCGTTGTCCGCAATCGTCACCACGGCCTCGAACGGGAACGACCCGTCGAGGTAGGCGCGTAACCGGCGAACGCTCGACTCGAGCTCGGCAGCTTCGTTGTAGACGGGCACCACGACGTCGACGACGGCTCGCCGGGTCGACTCGGCCTGCCGGTCGTCTGTCTGCGTCACGTCCGAAGGTTGCGACCAGGGATCGAGAGCCAGCTGAGAGGGCACCGAACGGCAGGCAGGAGTTCTTGGCGAGGCGCGCTCGCCGCGGGTGAAGCCGCCCGTTTCTCCGCTGGCTCTCAGCGGATCCCCTGGGCGAGCGCGGCTTGGTGTTCAATCGTCGTTCGCACAGCGCCCGACGCGGCGATCGGCTCACGGAAAGGACGGGTGCAGCGGCCGTCGAACGGTCAGCTGTCCATCCATGACGACCACACTGCCCCCCATCACCGGGCGTTCGGAACCGGCCGACCTCGACTTGGAATCGGATGGCGCGCCCGACGCCCTAGCAATCGAAGGCCGCAGCCGGGTGCGGCGGGTGTTCCTCGGAGATGGATCTCAGCCGACTTGGGTGCGCCCGGCCGTGCTTTCCCTATTGGTGGCGACCACTGTCCTGTACGTGTGGGGCCTTGGTGCCGAGGGTTGGGCGAACTCGTTCTATTCGGCTGCCGTCCAGGCAGGCACGAAGAGCTGGAAAGCCTTCTTTTTCGGTTCGTTCGACGCTTCCAACTTCATCACGGTGGACAAGCCTCCGGCATCGCTTTGGGTCATGGAGCTTTCAGCCCGGATCTTCGGCTTGAACTCGTGGAGCTTGCTTGTACCCGAAGCCCTCGAGGGCGTCGCAACAGTGGGCATTCTCTATGCCACGGTGCGCCGGTGGTCCGGTCCCGTCGCCGGTTTGATCGCGGGCACCGTCGTCGCGCTCACGCCAGTGGCTGCCTTGATGTTCCGTTTCAACAACCCGGATGCCTTGCTCGTGTTGCTGTTGACCGGAGCCGCTTACGCCACCACCCGAGCCATCGAGAGCGGTCGTACCCGTTGGCTTTGTCTCGCGATGGCCCTCGTGGGAACCGGATTCACGACTAAAATGATGCAAGCGTTTCTCGTCGTGCCGGCGCTAGGCCTCGTGTACTTGTTCGCTGGGCCGCCCAGGCTCGCCCGCCGGATCGGACAGCTCGCGATCTCCGCCGTCGTGCTGCTGATCGCAGCGGGTTGGTGGGTGGCGGCGGTCGAGCTCACGCCCGCCAGTGATCGTCCCTACATCGGAGGGTCGCAGAACAACAATCTCTTCAACCTCATCTTCGGCTACAACGGCCTCGGAAGGGTGACCGGAAGCGAGACGGGCAGTAGCGCCAACCAATGGGGCCCCACGGGATGGGATCGTCTCTTTCTGCCGTCGTTCGGGAGCCAGATCTCGTGGCTGATTCCCGGAGCACTCGTGCTCATGGCAGCGACGTTTTGGTTCACCCGCCGGGGGAAGCGGACGGATCGAATCCGCGCATCTATGATCCTCTGGGGAGGGTGGCTGCTCGTCACCGGCTTGTTGCTGAGCTACGCGAAGGGCATCATCCACCCGTACTACACCGTCGCCCTGGCGCCGGCGATCGGGGCGCTGGTCGGCATCGGAGCAGTCATCGCGTGGAGGAATCGCGCGAGCATCGTCGGGCGGCATCGCTGTCCGTAGCGCTCGCAGCAACGACAATTTGGAGCTACGAGCTGACCGGCCGAAGTAGCACATGGATGCCTGAGCTTCGGGTCGTCCTCCTGCCCGTTGGGCTCGCTGCCTCGTTCGCACTGTTGGTCGCCCCGCTTCGTCGTCACCTCGGAATGGTCCTCGCGGGGACGGCGCTGCTCGTTGGGCTGGCGGGACCCGCTGCCTACACCTTGCAAACGGTGTCGACCGTGCACGGCGGCGCTATTCCGTCTGCTGGACCTGCCCAGAGCGGAGCCAGTGGGTTCGGAGGCCCCGGCGGCGGCGCAGGCGGTGGCCCAGGTGGCCCGGGAGGGCGAGCGGGAGGATCGATTCCGAGAAACGGTGCAGCCGGGGCCCCGCGTGGCGCTGCGCCAGGAGGGACAGCAGGCAACGGCGGCGGCTTTGGTCCGGCTGGCGGCGGCGGAGCCGTTGGCTTTGGCGGTCGGGGCGCGGCCGGTGGACTGCTCAATTCGAGCACGCCCAGCGCAGCGCTCACCAAACTGCTCGAGAGCGACGCCTCTCGCTATACCTGGGTGGCCGCTGTCGTCGGATCGAACAGTGCGTCGGGCTACCAGCTGGCGACGGACGATCCGGTGATGGCCATCGGGGGCTTCAACGGGTCTGACCCGGCGCCATCGCTTGCACAGTTCGAGGCCGACGTCGCCGCTGGCAAGATCCATTACTTCATCGCAGACGGCGGCGCGGGAGCCGGCGGGGGAGGCACGAGTTCCGTTGCCGGCGCGATCACCTCGTGGGTGGAAGCGCACTACACGGCGACGACCGTTGGGGGCGTGACGCTCTACCTCCTGTCGAAGTGACCGACCGGCCGTCGGTTCTCCGTCTACGGGAGAACGAACGCCTTGATGGCCCGGCGGTCGTCCATGGCACGGTAGCCATCGGCGATCTGCTCCAAAGGCAAGGTCAGGTCGAATACCTTGCCCGGGTCGATCTTCCCGGTCCACACCCGGTCGATCAGATCCGGCAGGAACCGCCGCACGGGCGCTGGGCCACCGAGCAGCCCGACGTGGGAGGAGAACAGCAGTTCTCCTGGAACGTTGACGCCGTGCGGGACACCGACGAAACCGACGAAGCCGCCGGGACGCGTCGAGCGAATGGCTTGGGTCATCGATTCGTCGGTCCCTACGCACTCGAGAACTGCGTCGGCGCCGATGCCGTCGGTCAGGTCCTTGATGCGAGCCACCCCCTCGTCGCCGCGCTCGGTCACGATTTCGGTGGCACCGTACTCGCGCGCCAGCTTCTGGCGCGGTTCGTGTCGGCTCATGGCCAGGATCCGTTCGGCGCCGAGTTGAGCGGCAGCGAGCACGCCGAGTAAGCCAACCGCGCCGTCGCCGACGACGGCGACCGTCATGCCAGGCTGAACGTTGGCCGCCGCCGCGGCAAACCAGCCAGTACCCGCCACGTCCGAAAGGGTGAGGAGGCTGGGAATGAGCTCCTTGGGGGGGACCTCGGGCGTCGCGACCAGGGTCCCGTCGGCCAGAGGAACGCGGACCGCCTCCGCCTGGCAACCGGACATGAGCGCACGATGCTGACACGAGGTCTGATACCCGGCGCGACAGTGCGGGCAGGTGTTGTCGGAGGCGAAGAACGATCCGATGACGAATTCGCCCACCTTGATGCTTGTGACCTCGCTGCCGATCTCTTCGACGATGCCGCAGTACTCGTGTCCGAAAGGAGTCGGCTCCGTCAGGCGATTGATGCCGCGCCAGGCCCACAAGTCCGAGCCGCACACGCAGGTCGCGGAGATGCGAAGGATCGCGTCGGTAGGTTCGACGATCTTCGGGTCGTCGCGCTCTTCGACGCGAACATCCCCTGGGCCGTACATGATTGCTCCTCGCATCGCTGTGCTTCCTCCGGTCGGGTCAGCTCGGGCGAGCTGAAACGGGTTTGGGCTGCTAGCTCACCGTGGGAACGCTGCGCCGGAGCCAGCCGGGCTTGGACCGGCGATCCTCGGCGACGTCGCCCCGTGGCGCTGCGAGCATGGTTTAGAAGGTGTCTCCTTTGGCTTTATACCAAGGAAGCTCCACCTCGCACCCCATACTCTCGTAATCGTTTCGGGGGACCTCTTCGCCGCCCCTGCTCGTTCGCCGTGGGAGTCAAGGTGCTGGTGGTGGCTACGGGCTCCCTCGGGAGGCGGAGCATTGCAGACTTGGACGGTTCTCCGGCGGCCGGGGACGTTCCGGCCTGCCGAAAACGGGCAGATGCCATCAGGAAATGCGTGGGTGCGACTTCCTCACGCTGGCTCGAAGATCGCAAGGAGACCCATGCAGATCCAAGCTGAGCAGCCTTCGATGAAAGGACCCTCCGAGTGGTTCACCGGTGACGTGTGGATCGACACCATCGTCAGGGGGCGGGAGCCTTCGCGCGTCCGGGTGAGTGCCGTGCACTTTGCGCCGGGCGCCCGCACCGCCTGGCACTCCCATGCCCTTGGCCAGACGCTGTCCGTCACCGAAGGGCGAGGTCTCGTTCAGTCGCGCGGCAGTGAGATCGTCGAAATCCGTCCTGGTGATCTCGTGAACGCGCCAGCCGACGAGTGGCACTGGCACGGCGGGACTCCGGACCACTTCATGACCCATCTCTCCATCACCGAAGACACCGGCGAGAGCGACAAGCCGGAGACGGACTGGGGGATCCACGTCACAGACGACGAATACCGTGGCCGTTCCCGGTGACCCCTACGAGCGTTCGAGTGAGGAAGTGAGCCTCACGCTGGGCCACGGTCACGAGTCTTGTCCGGGAGCTACCTCGAGAACGATGCTGGCTCGGTGACCAGCGGCGGGCGCGAGCTCAAGATGCTGCTCTCGGAGTTGTCGCCCGTGCGCCTGCGAGGCTCCTATGTGTTCGTGTCCGTCGCCGAGCTTCCGACCGGGGTCGTGCCGGTTGTTACCGTCGCCGAAGACGAGGGTTTGACCATCGTGCTCGAGCGCGATGAGGCCGACCGCCTCGGCCTGCCTTACGCATTCGTCGCGGCAATGATCACCCTGCGGGTGCGTTCCGCCCTCACAGCGGTGGGGCTCACGGCGGCCGTTGCCTCGGTGCTGGCTGACGCAGGCATCAGCTGCAACTTCTTTGCCGGCTACTTCCACGACCATATGTTCGTCCCTGAGGCATCCGCCGACCAGGCACTCGTCGTGCTCACCGGCCTCAGCGAGGATGCACGAGCCCCTCGCTAGGGGGTCTCGCGGTCCGTGGCGCTGGAGAAGATCTTCCGTCGGCTGGGACAGTCCGTCCAGCTCCAGCGTGCTGCCCGCGCCCCCTCCTCGGGCCGCACTGCTCAACAGGCAGCGGTCGCCTGGAACTTCGACCGCCCGGCGCGTGCCTCGCGCCGCGAAGCGAAATCGAGCGCGGTAGGGTGGCCCGAATTGCTTCGGCTCTACAGCCTGAGCTAACGGCTCCTCCGCTTCCGGGGGAAGATTGGCGGTTCCGATGGGGCCCGGCTCCGACCCCCAGGGACCCGGCAACGTGTTTGTAGCGGCCGAGATGGCGCTCCACGGTCTGTACTTTTCGAACCGCCGTACGCGCCCGTGCTGATTCGACTGCCGGTGATTCCCGATGTCTCGGCGTCGGACCACTTGACCGATGTCGCCAGTGGCAGGTGTGGCCGTGATTTTCCGGCCGGACTGCTGCTTGCCGGGCAAGGCCCGAGCCCATCAGTACGAGGGGGAGCCCCCCGCGGCGATGCGCGCTCCGACGGTGATTGTCCGTCGTCCGTTCGCCTGAGTGCCACCTGGATCAGCGGCATCCGGGTTGGGATCCGCCGATGAGCTCCTCGAGAGACCTTCAGCCCTCGCCTCGTGCGCGCAGCACGTACCTCGACCCACCGTGCCCATCGACCGAGCCACCACTTGGCACCTTTTCGATCTCCTGTGACCGAGCTGACAGCTCGATCGTGCACATGCCGGCTCCCCGGGCAGCGCTTCGTCACGCAGTGCCGGTCATCGCCGAAGGGCTTCTTGCCCCAGTGGCCCTCTTCTACTTGACGTTGGTGTTTACGGGGTTTCGAGGTGCGCTGGTCGCCGCGCTCGCCTGGTCCTATTTGGCGGCCGGTCGCCGGCTCCTCCGTGGCGAGCGCATCTCGACCGTTCTCGCTCTCGATGTCGTTCTCCTGAGCGTCCGGACCGCGGTCTCCTTTGTCACCCACAGCGCGTTTTTGTACTTCGCCCAGCCGCTGGTCGGCACGGTCATCATCGCGATGGTCCTCATCGTCTCGGCGATCATCGGGCGGCCATTTGCCCAACGGTTCGCACATGACTTCTGTCCGTTGGATCCACAGCTGCTCGTCCAGCCAAAGGTCCGGCAATTCTTCATCCGGATCTCGCTTATGTGGGCGATCGTGCTGCTGCTCAACTCTGGGCTTCTTGCCTGGCTGCTCGTCTCGTCGTCGCTTCGGAACTTCGTGCTCGAGCGCACGGCCATCACCTGGGGGCTTACCGCGAGCGCGATCTTTTGTTCGATCTACGGTTTCGTCCTGACGATGCGCCGCGACGGCTGCACCGTCCGATGGGGCGCTCGGATCGCGGATCCTGTCCCGCAGGGATGACGGACGTGCCCGCGTTCACCCTCCACGGCCCCTCGGCTGGGTACTGCCAAGCCTGAGCGCTACCCGCCGCCCTTGACACGCGAGGGCCCGCGTCGTCGTCGAGCTGTGCGGCTGGCGAGCAAGGCGACGATTTCCCGCCGGGAAAGCTCGGCACCGAGCGGTCGGAATTGCTCATCGGTGGCGAGAGGCCTCGCGCAGGGGGCCCCGCCGCCCAGGCGTTGGCCCTCCCCGGATCAATCCCTCGGGCCGGCCCCAGCGTTCGCCTCCGTCGGCAGGCAATGGCAGCGGGCACGGACGTGGGCCTCCTGCCAGCCGCGTAGCGAGCTCACGGTCGCCACCGCCTCGGCGCGGCACAGCTCGTCGACGGACACCACTCGCTCGGCCAGGCGCCCAGTGCCAAGCAGACGGGCACGCTCCACGCCTGGCAGAAGCGCGCAGTCGAGTGGAGGGGTGAACCAGCGCCCGTCCAGGAGCACTGCCAGATTGGCTCGCGTGGTCTCGGTGACCTCTCCGCGCTCGTTCACGAGCACAACGTCGTCGGCAAGCGGATGACGCCGCGCCAGCTCCTCGTAGCGACGCCGATCGGTCGTCTTGTGGAACCAGGCGATCTCGCTTGACCGCACGGACTCGTGCTCAATGCAGAGGACGCGCGCTTTGGGAGGGGATGTCGCCTCCAGCGAGAGCGTCTCAACCTCGATCGAGCCGTCGCGGCGGAAGACCAGCCGGACCCGCGCCGGACCAGACAGCCCCGACACGGCAGCGGCGATCTTTTCCGACGCGGCGCTCGGTTGCGGGAACCCGAGATAGTCCGCGGACGCTGACAACCGATCGAGGTGGCCGCGCAAGTTGTGGACCCCTCGAGCGCCCTGCCCGCCTTGCGGATCGAAGCGCATCGTCTCGAGGAGCCCATCGTCCTCGCTCATCAGGAGCGGGGGGTTCGAGAGGGCAGCCGTCTTCACCAGCACCTCGTTCCATTCGGGAGCGCTCGCCGAATCCCAGGTGATCCCTCCGCCCGAGCCGTACTCGACGACCTTGAGGGCCTTGTCCACGACCGCGGTGCGGATCGCCACGGCGAACCTCGCCGACAGGCCCTCGCTCGCGTCGGCTGAAGCTGGCGCCGGCTGCACGAGCCCGAGTGCTCCGCAGTACACGCCGCGCGGGGAGGGCTCGAGATCGCGGATGATCTTCATGGCGGACACCTTGGGTGCACCGGTGACCGACCCAGACGGGAACAAGGCGCGGAATAGCTCGTCGAGCGTCGTGTCGGGAGGAGTCGCGGCCGTCACGGTCGAGGTCAGCTGCCAAAGGGTCGGATGCCGCTCGACCTGCCACAGCGCGGGAACGGCGACACTGCCCGGGACTGCGATTCGGCCGAGGTCGTTGCGGACGAGATCCACGACCATGACGTTCTCCGCACGCTCCTTGGGCGACAGTCGCAGCCTCTCCGCGTTGGACACGTCCTCCCCGCTCCATCGACCCCTCGGGGCCGTGCCTTTCATCGGACGGCTCGTCACCTCGCCCGCACTGAGCTCGAAGAAGAGCTCAGGCGACCCGCAGGCGACTGCCCAGTCCGCGGTCTCGATGTAGGCGTGGTAGCCGCCGGCGTGTCCGGCGACCAACTGCCGGTACAGCGCGAAGGGGTCCTCGGTGCTCGACCACCGACGCCTGAACCGGGTGGCGTAGTTCACGAGGTAGACGTCCCCCTCAGCGATGGATTCCCGTATCGCACCGACGGCGCCTGCGTGCACGCTGGCATCGATCTCGCAGGTCCAAGCCGGTCCGCTCTGTGCCGGGAGGGGCGCCCCCGGCGATCGGGGCGAGTCCTCGTGGGGCGGCCCCTTTAACTCTGACCGGTTCACGCTCTTGCGCGCGAGCGGGGCGCCGGGCGCGGCCTCGGCGAACAAGCCGAACCAGGCGAGCGGCAGGTGCGGCGTCCCTGGCGCGGCGGGCTCTGCGGGTACCGCAAAGGCACAATCGAACGCAGGTGCGGCTTCGTACGCCACGAACCCCGCGGCATACCAGCCCTGGCGGGCTGCCGAATCGACGGCCGCTAGCACCTTCGAGACGTCCGAGACCGTCCACGCCTCGAGCTCGGCCTTCAACTCGGCAAGTTCCGTCGCTTTCGGAACTCCCTGTTCTAGGTGGTCGAAGCGGCACCGCACGGACACCACCAGATCCTCGCATGCGAGGGCGCGCTGACCATCCGCTAAGCCGAACAGCAAAGTCGCCGAGAGCAGCGTCGCCAATGGTCGGGCCGCCCATTATCTTTTGACTCGCCACGGCGCCCCTGACGTGCGGATTGGGCCGGAATCGGCGATCCTGATTGCATGGCGGGCAGAGACCTCGTTGGGCCAGGGTCGGAGACGCTCACTCTGCGCGCCGGGCGTTCATGAGGACGAACCGGTCGATTCCCGCGGCAACCGTGATACCGGTGCTCATCTACCCGGATGTCCGGGCAGCGGTCGACTGGCTGACGGTCGCCTTCGGGTTCGTCGAGTGCGTGAGAATCGGTGAAGCGCACCGTTCACAGCTGAAGGTGGGCGACGACGGTGCGGTGATCATCGGTGACGTCCGCTCCGAGCGTTGCCCGCCGCGAGCCGGTGAGGTCACTCACTCGGTGATGGTGCGAGTCGATGACGTTGCCGCCCACTTAGCGCGGGCCCGGGCCGGTGGGGCACGCATCGTCATGGAGCCCACCGATTTCGAATACGGCGAGCGCCAGTACGAGGCCGAAGACCCCGCTGGCCACCATTGGACCTTCTCCGAGACGCTCGCCGACGTCCCACCAGAGGATTGGGGCGGCACGTCTCTCGCACCCCGCTGAGCGGCGGTCACCGGCCGGCGGCGCGGCAACCGCAGCGCGCCCACTCCCAATTCGGAGACCGCTGCAAGTCGGTCGCTTCGCTCAGCCCGCCACGACGGCCGTCGCGCTGGTCGAGGAGACCGTTGTCGACGGAGCGATTGCCAACTTTTCGATCTGTGCGAAGGCGCTCGCGAAGGTCGTCAGGTCGCTCGGACGGAACGCACCAAGTGTGGCGTCCACGTCTTGCAGCAACGTGCGGATCGGGCTCACGTAGTAGCGGCCGTTCTCCTGCACCGTCATCAAGCCAAGCGCCGGACGCTCCTTGCTGAGCCGCTGGAGGATCGGCATGATCTCCGTGAGGACCGGCTGGAGCGTCGCAGGGACCGCCTTCTTCGCCGCGGCCTCGTCCCTGCCACATCGGCGGATCGACTTGCCCTGGAGCGTGACGGTCGCGCAGCCGTTGCTGTAAGAGAAGACGACCGAGGACCCGGCAGTCACCTTCAGGTCCATCGAGTCGATCGTGACGAGCGTGCTGTCGCCGATCGACCGGCTCGACAACTTCAGATTGCTGATTGTGATGTGCACCCTCTGGCCCTCGGCAGCGAATGCACGCTCACCCTTCGGCAAAAAGAGCGGCGCGTACGCCTGCAGCGCGCCCATCTCATCCGGCGGCAGGTCCGCGATCAGTCCCCGTAGGTCGAAGGAGCTGACCGACTGCAGCAGGCTTGTCACGGCACCCTCAGGGGTCGCCGCGCCTACCGGCTGTACTCCGCCGCTCGCAGGCGGCGCGCCGGACCCACCGCCGGAGGCTCGCACCGCGTCCACCGCGTAGGTATCGCCGAGGCTGACGTACCAACGACCACCTTCCTGAACCGTGGCGATGACATACCGCCCGGTCTTCGCTGAACTCGTCGAGGTGCGCGTGCCGTGGAGTTGGCTGCCGGCATGCGCCAAGACGAAGCTGCCGAGGGGGAGCTTGCTCAGGTCGGCGTGCACGGTGTCCGTTCCTGAGGTGAGCGTCACCGCGGCCAAGTTCGAGTTGAGGTAGTCGGTCGTCGTGCTCACCCCGGAGAACCCGAAGGACACCCCGCTGACGTGGCTCAGCGATGCGGAGCCCGACAGCACGTCGAGCCGCTGCAGCTGGCCCACGAGGTTCGTGAGCCCCGGTTCGATGGCGTCGCGCTCTCCGGGTTCGAGGACCGCGAGCGCTCCGAGCACGTCGCTGTGATTGGCGGCGGTGAGGAGCTGCTGAACGGCGTCGGAGGGCGAGCTCGCACCTGACGGCGACGAGCTGCCGACCGTGACGCTCGTGCCGACTCCTGCTCCGACGAGCACCACCGCCGCACCGACGGTGAGCAGCGGGTGTTGCCGCCACCGCCGGGGACGGCCTGCAGTGGCCGGTCCGACAGGGCCCGTTGACCCGGCCACGTCACCTTCGGGCGCCGGCGCCCCAGTCGACTCTTCCTCACTCATCGGCTGGCCTCCTCGTCTGTTCTCGGTGCGTGTAAAAAAATGTGCTTGTCACAAGCCGCCGCGATGAGCGTTCCGCCGCCGAGCAGCACCGCTAGCCAGGGACCGATCTGGGGACCGATGACGCGATTGTCGAACGCGATGGCCGCGAGAGCGATGACTGCGGCGCCAGTGATGGCGGCGAACGCACGAGCCTCCATCCGGCGACCCAACAGCGCGGCCGCGAGACCCAAGGAGGCGACTGCAGGCAGCGCGTAGAGCCCGAGGACGAGGCCTCGGGTCAAACCACCCGACGCGAGGCCGCTCGCCTGCAGCGCCTGGGCTAGCGCGAGGCCGGACCGGTTCACGCTGCCGAGGTGCGACCATGGCACGAGGAGACTGGCCACCGAGGCGAGGCCACCGATCGCCGGAAGCAGCACGCGATCTGCGTCGGCCCGCAGGCGCTGTTCAGTCACCTGAGATGTCGTACCCAATGGGGTGACAAATTAACGCCGCGTACTAACTCCTCGTTCGTCGACCGCGTGCCAAGGCGGGAACCTTTGGCGTTCGTGCCAGATTCGAGGTCCGAGAAGAGGATCGCGTCCCCTCGAGGGGGAGCTGGCTGCATGTCCGTGCACGCTGTCCGCGCAGGCCTCGACGATCTTCTGGGCGGAGGAACCGCAGAACAGCTCGGGAACGAGCGGCCCCCACGCCTCGCTGCGTGCCGGGCGTCAGGAAGCTTCGGGAGTCGGTCGCAACGGCGAGCTCGTGCTCGCCTCGTTCCGGCTCATGATGAACGTCCTCAACGAGCGCATGGTGTCTTCCGGTTCGAGGCCCAGCTCCACGCACTCGGCCAGCCGCCGGTCGATGTCGACCGGCAGGAGGAACTGGCGCGACGCCTCGTTGAGGACGATGACAGCCTCCTCAGGGGTCCGGCCGAGCTGCAGAGATTCGAGATCGAACACGTCGGGCTCCTGATGACCACGCTGGGTGGCGGACTACCTGCACACATACCCTGTCCGGAGTCATGTGTTCCTAAACTGCCAGCTCGGTGCGCGCGCCGAGTGAGCGATTAGGACTCGAGGGCGAGGCGGATTCCGAAACCGACGAGGACGACCCCGGTGCACCGCTCGATCCTGCGACGGATCCGCGTCGTGGCGAGCCAACGGGTTATCGGTCCGGACGCGGTAAGGAGCACCGTGAAGTAGGCGGCCGTCAGCAGCACGAAGATCGCCCCGAACAGCAGCGACACGGGCCCGACCGGGTCACCATGGGGCACGAATCCTGGGAGGAAGGTCACGAAGAAGACACCGACCTTTGGGTTCAGCAGGTCAGTGAGCAGGCCGGCTGGATAGCCCGAGCGGAACGAGCGGATCGGTACTGCGCTCTCATCGGTCACCTCGCCGCGCGAGCGCAGCGAGCGTATGCCGAGATAGATCAGGTATGTCGCACCGACGATGCGCAGTGCCAGGTAGCCGTCGTGGCTGGTGCGCAGGACCGCCGAGACCCCGAGAGCCGCCGTGACGACCCAAACCGCCAGCCCAGAGAGCACGCCGCCAACAGTGAGTGCGGCGACGCGCCGGCCCCCTCGGACGAGATTGCGGAGCACCACCATCGTGTCCGGTCCCGGCAGCAGGACAACGAGCACCGCGGCAGGAAGGAACGTGAGCAAGCTGACGAGCACCACGCGAGCCTACGTCCGGGCACTCGCGTTCGCCGGCAATCTCACCGACGCCGGCCCCCTGGGGTGGCCAAAGCGAGGCAGCCTCCGGCACCCCCGACTTTGAGCGCGCCAGCGCTACCAATGCCTTGTAATTGGCATTTTTCGCCCCGGTGGTCCACCCTCATTAGGATCCGCCGCGTGCACTTCGAGTTCGAGCAGATGGTGAAGGCGCCCCGCGAGATCGCTGAGCGTGCCTTTCTCGACCCGAGCTTTTACGCGCTGCTGAACGGGTCACCCGACGTTCGGATTTCCGACTTGAGCGCTCCCGTTACCGACGGCGCAACGACGCGCCTCGAGGTGCGATACATCTTCACGCGACCGGTAGGCAGAGCTGCCCGGTTGTTCGTCGATCCCGCCAAGCTCACGTGGATCGTGCACGCAGAGGCCAGGCTCGCTCGACATACGTGGGTCTTCGTGCTTGAGCCCGACCACTACGCGGACAGGGTGAAGCTCCAGTACAGCTACAAGTTCCTCAAGCATGGCGACGTCACCCGCCAAGTCGTCGAGGGGGATCTGTCCTTGCGGGTGCCCGTCGGTGGCGGAGCCGTCGAGCGAGCGATCGCGGACGGCGTTCGTAGCCACATGTCGGCGGAAGCGGCGGCTATCGAGGTGTGGGCAGCGACCGCCCCGTAGCGCTTCGAAGGCCCGACGGCTTGTTCACCGCGTGGTGCAGCCGGATGCACCTGCGCCGAGTGCGTAACCTGTGAGCGCGCGCAGGTCCCACGAATGGACGTCGGCCATGTCAGTTCTGCACTGGGTGAAGCAGCATGACCCGGGCCTTTCCGCGCTTCGCCGAGCGGGGCGGACCGCCATCGTCATGCCGGCCCTTTTCGCCGTCGGCGACAAGGTGATCGGCAACCCGATCATCGGGACTTTCGCCGCCTTCGGAACGTTCGCGCTCTTGCTGCTCGTCGATTTTCCCGGTCCGACGCGTGACCGGCTGTCGGCACAGGCGGCCCTCTGCGCGACGGGAGCCGTCCTTGTCTGCCTCGGGACTCTTGCGGGCCGGGCGAGCTGGCTAGCGGCCATGGCCATGGCGGTCGTCGCGTTCCTCGTCCTTTTTTCGGCGGTCATCAGCTCGGTGCGGGCCGGCTCGACCACTGCGCTCCTGCTCTCGTTCATCCTCCCAGTCACCTTCCACGGACCGCTTTCCTCTCTGCCCGACCGCCTCGCCGGGTGGGGGATGGCGTCCGCCGGATCGCTCCTCGCCGTCTCGCTGCTGTGGCCGGCGCCCGCTCGATACCCGCTACGTTCGAGCGCCGCCGCGGCCTGCCGAGCCCTGGCCGATCGCCTGCGCGCCGACGTCGCCTACATCCTTTCAGGGGAGACCCTGCTTTCTGATGGCGAACACGACGAAATCGTGGAGCGGGCCTCGGAAGCGGCGCAGGCGCTCCAGCGGACCTTCCTCGCCACCCCATACCGTCCGACCGGATTGGGGACCGCGGCACGCACCGTCGTCCGGCTCGTCGACGAGATCAGGTGGCTGAACGCGATCATCGCGAGGATCGACCCTCGTCCGACCGGGCCGAGCGCAAGCCCCATCGCGTGCCCCGTGCGAATGGCCGCCGCGGCGGTCCTCGAATGTTGTGCCGATCTGCTTGGCTCGCTCCGGGCGAGCGCGGATCCTCTCCGCCACGCCCTCGGAGAGCTCCGCACCGCCTTGGTCGAAATGGAGGAGAAGGCGACCCTCGAGCTGCCGATCGGCCAGTTCGTCGTGTCGGGACCCCCCGAGATCGACTGGCGCGTCGAAGAGTTCGTCACCGCGCTCGATCCGACCTTCCGGTCCCAAGAGCTCACCTTCGGCACCGCTCAGGTCGGCGGAAACGTCTTGCTCGCCTCGCAAGCTGAGCGAAGAAGCTGGCTCGATCGGCTCCTCGGACGCCAGCCCGAAGGGCTTTCACGCACGTTTGCCGCGGCGACTGAGCGAGTTGCATCCCACCTCGAGCGGCACTCGGTCTCGTTGCACAACAGCTTGCGGGGGGCGGTCGCACTCGGTGTGGCGGTCCTCATCGCGAACCTGACCGGCGTGGCCCACTCGTTCTGGGTGGTGCTCGGGACCCTTGCGGTTCTGCGCTCGAACGCGCTCAGCACCGGGCAGAACATCGTGCGGGGGATCTTGGGGACGGTGGTGGGCTTCGTGATCGGCGGCGCGCTCGTGGCGCTGATCGGGACCAACAG
>JAODBN010000401.1 GCA_025463965.1 Acidimicrobiaceae bacterium | reverse complement strand
GCATCTCGTCGGCCTCGTCGAGCACAACCACCGCCAAGCTCCCGAGCCGGAGCGTGCCTCGCCGGAGGTGGTCGACCGCTCGACCGGGCGTCGCGACGACGACGTCGACGCCGGCCTCGAGGGCGCGCAGTTGGCGGCCGATTGGCTGGCCGCCGTAGATCGGGACGACCCGCACCCCGACCCCGCGCCCGTAGCGGTGCAGGGCCTCGGAAACCTGCATCGCGAGCTCGCGTGTCGGCACGAGGATCAGCGCCACCGGCTCGCGAGAGGCCCGCTGGCCAGTCCCGAGCCGCTCGAGGATCGGCAGGGCGAACGCGGCCGTCTTTCCTGTGCCCGTGGCGGCCTGGCCGAGGAGGTCCCGCCCGGCGAGCAGCACCGGGATGGCGGCCTGCTGGATCGGGGTGGGCTCCTCGTAGCCGAGGTCGGCGAGGGCGCTCAACAGTTCCGGGCGCAGGCCCAGCTGTGCGAAGGTGACCTGACGGTCGGTGTCGGTCACGGCTCAACCATTGTAGAAGGCTGGCGGAGTGCTCTCGGCCGCCGGTGCCGACGAGCGCTTTGGACGGCCCGAGGCCCGTTCTGGGCTCTCCCGGCCGCGGCCGATGCGTTGGCGACGAGGTGCATCGAAGGCTGCGCTGGAGTCTTCCCCCCTCGAAGCGCACACTGGACCTTCCGCCAGCGCTCTTAGGTGGAACAGATCCCGGACAACTCTGTTTCCCGGGCCCGTCGAAGGAGCCACCTTGTCGAGCGAGACGCAACCACCGAGCAGCATGGAGAGCGAGCAGGTCGAAGCGGCCAACCGCTCGGGGCGCCGGCCCCTCGTGCTCGTGCACGGCCTTTGGCTCCTGGCGAGCAGCTGGGCACGTTGGCGCGAGCTGTTCGAGTCGAACGGCTACACCACGGTCGCCGCGGAGTGGCCCGACGACCCGGCGACGGTCGAGGAAGCGAGGCGCGCCCCGGAGGTGTTTGCCGGCAAGGGCATCAATGACGTCACGAACCACATCGCTGAGGTCATCGGCCTGCTCGAGAGAAAGCCGGCGATCATCGGCCACTCCTTCGGCGGCCTGATCGTGCAGAAGCTCGCCGGCATGGGGCTGGCCTCGGTGACCGTTCCCATCGACCCAGCGCCATTTCGCGGCGTGCTGCCGCTGCCCTTCTCGGCGCTCAAGGCTGCGTCCCCCGTGCTCTCCAATCCGGCAAACCGCAAGCGCTCGGTGATGCTCACCTACGAGCAGTTCCGCTACGCCTTTGCCAACGCCGTCGACCAGGCCGAGGCGCGCGACCTCTACGAGACCTACGCCGTCCCCGGCTCGGGTCTCCCGCTCTTCCAGGCCGCGCTCGCCAACTTGCAGCCGAAGACCGAGGCCGCCGTCGATACCCGCAATCCCGCCAGGGGCCCGATGAAGTTCATCGCGGGAGAGAAGGACAACACGGCTCCCTGGGCGATCACGCACGCCTCGTACAAGCGCCAGCGGCGAAACCCGTCGACCACGGTCATCGAGCAGCTGCCCCGCCGCGGCCATTCGCTCGTGATCGACAGCGGCTGGGAGCAGGTCGCTCGCACGGCGCTCGCTTTCATCGAGGAGCACCAGGAGGGCTAGAGGCCCGTGCGGCAGGCCGGCCGCCGCCGACAAGCGCGTCGCCGCGCTGTCGGCGGGCGGCTCGGCGGGCGCTCAACCCATGTCCGCCAGCAGACCGACCTCCACGCCACCGCCGTCGGTCAGCAGCGGACAGCCCTTGGCGAGAGTGAGCGCGCTCTCGAAGTCTTCCGCGTCGACGATCGAGTAGCCGCCGAGACGAGCACCCTCGCCCACCTCTCCGAGGACCCGCGACTCAAAGACCGGCTTTCCTTGTTCGACGACTCGCTCCCCCATCTCTTGGAACCAGGCGCCCCACTCCGCCATGGTGTCGGGACGAGCGGGCGTGTAGTTGACCGGCACGCGGTAGGTGAAGACGAAGTTGGCCACGTCAAGCTCCCTTGTTCGACTGGCACCCGAGCTGGGCGCCACTGTCGAAGAGATAGACACCGGCCATGCGCGGAAGTTGGCGCGGCGAGAGCGCCCATTTCTTCGTGCCGGCGGTGTCGGTAAGAAGACCGAGCGAGGGAGGAAGAGTGGACGCGAGGATGGCACGATGACCGCCGAGCTGATCGGACGCGCGAGACGCGGCGACGAGGCGGCGTTCGGCGAGATCGTCGATCGCCACCGACGCGAGCTGCACGTGCACTGCTACCGGATCCTCGGCTCCTTGCAGGACGCCGACGACGCGCTCCAGGAGACCTTCCTCGCTGCCTGGAAGGGGCTTTCCGGCTTCGAAGAGAGGTCGTCGCTTCGGACCTGGCTGTATCGCATCGCTACGCGCCGCTGTCTGAACATGCTCAGGTCCGCCAACCGGCGCCCGCCGGAATCCTCGCCTCGCCCACCAGCCCCTCTGCCCGATGCAACGGGCTTCGGTGAGGTCGTGTGGCTCGAGCCGTTCCCCGACCAGCTGCTGGACCAGACCGCCGGCGCCCTCCCCGGCCCGGAGGCCCGCTATGAGACGGGGGAGGCCATCTCGCTCGCGTTCGTCACCACGCTTCAGCTCCTCCCGCCGCGCCAGCGGGCGGTGTTGGTGCTGCGCGACGTGCTCGGCTTTCGCGCGAGCGAGGCTGCCCACATCTTGGAGGTGACCGAGGAGGCCGTGACGAGCGCGCTGAAACGCGCCAGGGCCGCGGTCGCCCGGCGGGCGGAGGCCTCCGAGAAAAGGGCCGCGCCTCCCGAGCCGGGCTCAGCCGCCGAGCGCGATCTCCTCGAACGGCTGGCTCGCGCCTACGAGTCGGACGACATCGGAGGCCTGATCGCCTTGCTGACCGAGGACGTGCGCCTGAACATGCCGCCCGTGCCCTTCGAGTACCGAGGCCGCCTGGAAGCCGAGCAGTTCTTGCTCGCGGTCGCATTCCACCAGGGGCGCAGCTTCCGGCTGCTTCCGACCCGGGCGAACGGGCAGCCGGCCTTCGGGCTCTATGTGCGCGACCCAGCTAGCGACGTGTACCAGGCGAACGGGCTTCTCGTACTGGTCTTGGAGGCAGAACGCATCTCGGAGATGGCGCGCTTCGACCCGACCGTTCTTCCTCGCTTCGGGCTTCCCGAGGTCCTCTCCGACTGAGCACCTGCCGCACGGCTCGGCCAGCCTGACGGTGTGGCGCTTCGCACTGGGTTCTAGCTGTGCGCAGCTTTCTTCCTTGCGCAGCTCGCGCAGGTGCCAAGTACCTCGACGGTGTGGGCTACCTCGACGAAGCCGTGCTCGGCCGCGACCCGCGACGCCCACCGCTCCACCTCGGGCCCCTCCACCTCGACGGTGCGGCCGCACTCACTGCACACGAGGTGGTGATGGTGCTCGGTCCCGCAGCGCCGGTAGTGGGTCTCCCCGTCGTCGCCGCGCAGCACGTCGAGCTCGCCGGCCTCCGCGAGCGCTCGCAGCTGGTTGTAGATCGTGGTGAGCCCGACGTTCTCGCCGCGGGCGCGCAGTTCGGTGTAGATGTCCTGAGCCGAGCGGAAGGCGTCGGAGCTGTCGAGCGCGGCGGCGATGGCCCGCTTCTGGCGGGTCGAGCGCTCTTGGGGCGCTCGCCCCTCCAGGTCGTCGGAGACGGCTGTCACGAGAGCGCTTCCTTCCTAGTGGTCGTCCCAGTGACCGTCGTGCGCGCTGTGGCGGTGGCCGTCGTGTGCATAGTCGACATGGCCCTCGTGTGGGATCGCGGTGTGCCCACAGCCCGGCCCGTGCGCGTGCTCGTGGCCCGCGTGCTCGTGGTGCTCGGCGGTGACGCACTCGTCGACGTGACCTCCGTGCTCGGCATGCAGGTGGTCGCCGTGCACGTAGTCGGTGTGGTCCCCATGCGGCACGGCGACGTGCCCGCAGCCCTCGCCGTGCACGTGGTCGTGATCCACATGCTCGTTATGCAGTGTCGTCATGGATGTGTTCCTCTCGGGAGTGCCGGATTGCGTCATTGACGATGTGACCGACGTGGGCGTCGGCGAGCTCGTAGGTGATCTCCGTCGCGCGCCGGGTCGTCGTCACCAGCCCTGCCTCCCTCAACACCTTGAGGTGCTGTGAGAGCAGCGGCTGGCTGACCTCTCGGCCGTCGCTTCTGAGCGCGTCCTGGATCTCGTGGACGCATCGGGGCCCAAGGCTGAGCTGCGCCATCGTGGCGAGACGCACCGGTGAGGCCAACGCCTTGAGCAGCGCGACCGCTCCGACGACACCGTCGTCGACGACGCTTTCCTCGATCACTCCCTCATATTAGGGACTCTTTATATAAGTAGCAAGCCATGAAGCCCGCTCCTTCCTTGCCCGATGCGCAGGCTTCCTACTTACTTGCACCGGTTCCCGCTACGGGTTAGCTTATCTGCAAGCACTTCCGATAGCGCCTTCCCGCTGCCGTCCCGGGCCGCTTGGCCCAGGCCAGCGACGCTCGATCGGACAGGCGCCACAGGTCGGCGAGAGAAACGACGAGGCAGCTGGATGGGCAGGACCCGGTACAACAGGATCGGCGCCAGGCTGCTCGTGCTCTGCGCCGCAATGGGGCCGACCTGGTGGGTGGCGGCGAGCGGGTCCGGAGCGAGCACGGCCGAAGCCAGTACGGCCGGAGCGAGCGCGGCGGTCGCGAGTCGGCGGGCGGCGGCCAAGATCACCGTGGTCGCCGCGGAGAACGAGTACGGCGACGTCGCTGCTCAGGTCGGCGGAAAGTACGTGACCGTCGACTCGGTGGAGTCGAACCCGAACACGGACCCCCACACCTACGAGGTGAGCCCCGGGGTGGCCCGGGAGGTCGCCTCGGCCCAGCTCGTGATCCAGAACGGGGTGGGCTACGACGCGTACATGAGCAAGGTCGAGTCGGCCTCGGCCAGCTCGAGCCGCACGGTCATCGTCGTCCAGAAGCTGCTGGGTCTTCCGGACAACACCGCCAATCCGCACCTTTGGTACTCGCCGAAGACCATGCCGATCGTGGCCAACCGGCTCGCCGGCGACCTCGCCAAGCTCCAGCCGGCGCACGCCGCGTACTTCAAGGCGAACGCGTCGAAGTTCGTCGCCTCGCTCAAGCCGTGGCTCGACGCAATCGCCTCGTTCAAGGCGAAGTACGGCGGCACCAAGGCGGCGACCACCGAGCCGGTCGCCGACTATCTGCTGAGCGCCATGGGGATCGACAATGCGACGCCGTTCAGCTTCCAGGCCGACATCATGAACGGCGTCGACCCGAGCCCGCAGAGCATCTCGCTCGAGAGCGGCTTTCTCGCCAAGCACAAGGTGAAGTTGTTCGCCTACAACCAGCAGGTCGTCGACGCCCTCACCACCTCGATCCGCAACACCGCCCAGAACGCCGGGATCCCGGTCGTCGGGGTCTACGAGACGATGCCCACCCCGGGCTACGACTACCAGAGCTGGATGCTCGCCGAGGTCCACGCGATCGAGACCGCCGTCACCAAGCACACCTCGACCGAGCACCTGTGACACGAAGCTCGCTGCGCTCGGCCTCCGCTGCCGACGAGGTGCTCGTCGTCGAGGGGATGGACGTCTGCCTCGGGGGCCGCAAGGTGCTCGACTCGGTGAGCTTCACCCTCGAAGCGGGCAGCTTCACCGGCCTCATTGGCTCTAATGGGGCCGGGAAGACGACCCTGCTGCGGGTCATCCTCGGGCTCGTCTCCCCGACGAGCGGCCGGGTGCGCGTCGGCTCAGGCGCGGGCACGGCCCCCGAGCGCGTCGGGTACGTGCCCCAGAAGATCGCCCTCGAGCCCGACCTGCCGCTTCGGGCCCGGGACCTCGTCGGTCTCGGCATCGACGGCCACCGGTACGGCTTGGGGCGCCGGACCGGACAGCGGCGGGCAGTCGAGGAGATGCTCGAAGCCGTGGGCGCCACGCGCTTCGCAGACGCCCGCGTCGGGAGCCTTTCGGGGGG
>JAODBN010000399.1 GCA_025463965.1 Acidimicrobiaceae bacterium | reverse complement strand
AGATGCTCGTAGACCGGGTTCGTGCGATCGGCCGGCCATCGCTCGTCTTCTGGCACGACCCGCTCGAGCGCGCGCGGCCCGGTCATCCCTTCCACCCCGGCCTCGCTCAGCCACAAGCTTGTGCCGGCGTCGTAGAGGGCCTGGTGTGCGGACAGACCTTGGTGCTCCCATGGGCCATGCACGTCGTGCTGGCCCTCGGGGTCCTCGGCGATCAGGTCGAGGCGGTTGAGAAAGCGCGGTCCCGAAGGCGAGGTGGGAAGGAACGGGCGCTCGGGGTCGAGCTCCGCGACGACGGCGCCGAGTGCCCCGAGGACGGGAGTGGACTCGTCGAGGGGAACGTCGTCTCGGCCCTCTGCGTGCTCGGCGAGCTCGTTGCCACCGCCCCACCAGGCAAGGGAGGGGTGGTGGCGCCGTAGCGGGACGAGCTCTCGGGCCTGCGCGACCATCATTGCGACGAACTCCGGGTCATCGCTCGGCACGCTCGATCCGCCCGAGCTCGACTGGGCGAACTCCTGCCACACCATGAGGCCGAGTCGGTCGCAGAGCCGGTAGAACTCGTCGGTCTCGACGAGGCCCCCGCCCCAGACCCGAAGCAGGTTCACGCCCGCATCGGCCGCGAGGGTGAGCAGGTGGGCGAGCTTCTCCGGCCGAGGCACCCCGGACAGGACGTCGAGGGGGACCCAGTTCCAGCCCTTCAGGTAAAGGCGACGCCCGTTCAGGACTGCGGTGTACGGCCGTGCACCGACCGGGGCACCGGGATTCGGGGCGAGCTCGAGGTGCCGAAAGCCGATCGGGAAGTGGCGCACCTGCTCGTCGCGCTCGGCGACGAGGTGGAAGAGCGTCGCCGGCCCAGCGCCGTTCGGCCACCAGAGCTCCGGCGTCTCGACCTCGATCCGGCCGCCCTGCGCCTGCGCGAAGAGCGGCACGCCTGCGAGCAGGGCCGGGTCGTCAAACCCGTCGGCGATCGGCCCCTCGGCGGCGTAGAGACGAAGCGCCGTCGCGCCGGGCACCTCGACCACCCCGGTGCTGAGATCGGCACCGAGCGAGACCTTCGGGCACGCCGACCACGGGGCGGTGCCGAGGTGGAGCTCCACCGGTCGCCAGATGCCGAGATGGATCATGCGGGGGCAGAAGTCCCACCCGTAGCTCATCCGGCTCTTGTGTACCCGCACGCGGTCGGTGTCGCCCATCTGAGGCTCGCTCGGGGGAGCGGGGTGCAAGACCACTGCGAGCAGGTGCTGGCCTCCTCGGCTCAGCGCGTCGCCGAGCTCGACCTCGAAGGGCGTGAAGGCGCCCTCGTGCTCGCCGACGAGCACACCGTCGACGAACACGCTCGTGCGGTGGTCGACCCCGGCGAAGGCGAGGACCGCTAGGCCGGCCGATCCTTGTGGGCCGAGGTCCACAAGGCGGCGGTACACCCACGCCCGCTCGGGAACCCACTCGACAAGGAGGCTGTTTCGCCCGCGGTAGGGATCGGGCACCTCCCCCGCGCGCCACAGGTCGTCGACCACGCTGCCGGGCACCCGAGCGGGGAACGAGCCGGGCGCGTCCCAGGCCTTGGAAGGTCCGACATGCCAGCGCCATTCGTTGCCGAGCGCGGCGCGCACCTGCCAGCCCTCGCCATTGAGGGAGACGACCCTGCTCATGTGGTCAGGCCAGCCGCCCGGCCACTACCCCTTGCCGCCCTGGGTGGCGATGCCTTCCACGAAGTACCGCTGCCCGAGGAAGAAGACGATGATCATCGGGATCGTGGAGATCACGAGGCCGGCGATGATGAGCTGCCACTGGCCCGGGGAAGGGCCGTCGGGGCCGAAGATGTTGAGCAGCTGGTACAGCCCGACCGACAGGGTCCACTGGGACTCGCTGCGCAGGTAGATCAGGGGCTGGAGGAGGTTCGTCCAGCTCGCCTGGAATTCGAAGATGAACGTGACGATCAGCGCGGGCTTGGCGAGGGGCACGGCGATGCGCCAGAACATTGTCCAGTAGTTGTCCCCGTCCATGCGGGAGGCCTCGAACAGGTCTCGAGGGATGCCGAGGAAGAACTGTCGCTGCAAGAAGATGTAGAAGGCGCTCCCGGTCAGGTTCTGCATCCACAGCGGGAACTGGGTGGTGGCGAGCCCGAGGTGGTCCCAGATCAGATAGACGGGGACGAGGGTCACCGCGCTCGGGAGCATCATCGTGGCGAGGACACAGCCGAAGAACACGTTGCGGCCCGGGAAGCGGAAGTAGGCGAAGCCGAACGCGACGAGCGCGCTCGAGATGGTGACGGTTCCCGCCGCGAGCACCGCGATGTAGATGCTGTTGATCGCCCAGTGCAGCACCGGTGCTGCGTGCCATATCTGTACGTAGTTGCCCGGCGCCCAGTTCAACGGGATGAGCCGATTGTCGAAGACCTGTGCGCGCGGCTTGAACGACGCGCTCACGATCCACACGAAGGGATACAGGAACAGCACCGTGGCCCCGATCAACAAGACGATGAAGATCGCCTTCTCGATCGGCTTGCGGTCGGGGCGCCAGCGCAGGTGGCGCCGGGGGACGAGCGGGGGAGCGACGACCTCGGGCAGGGTGGCGGTCGCGGTCGAGGCGCTCATTTCTGGTTGCCCTCGTAGTAGACGAAGCGCCGGCTGGCGATGAGCTGGACGGCGGTGATGATGGCGATGATGCCGAACAGCAGCCACGCGAGCGCAGAGGCGTAGCCCATGTGCAGGTAGGAGAACGCCTGCTGGAACAGGTAGATGACGTAGAACAACGTGGCGGTGCTGCCGATGCCGGTCCCCGTCGTCCCCGTGTTGAAGAACGCTGTGTACGCCTGGGTGAACATCTGGATGGCGTTGATCGTGAGGATGATGAACGTGAAGAGCAGCGCGGGGCTGATCATCGGAAGGGTCACGTCGCGAAAGCGCCGCCACGCGCGGGCACCGTCCATCGAGGCCGCCTCGTACAGGCGGACGGGGACCCCGCGGATCGCGGCGAGGTAGATCACGACGTTCGCACCGACCGACCACAGGTTCATGATCACAAAGCCGGGCTTCATCCAGTTCGGGTCGGTCGTCCACTGCGGCTGCGGCAGGTGGAAGAAGCCCAGGACCTTGTCCATGAGGCCGTAGTCGCCGTTGAACAGCAAGAGGTAAAGGATGCCCACGGCGACCTGGGGTGTCATCGCCGGCAGATAGAACGCCGTGCGGAAAAAGCCCGATCCGCGACCCACTCGCGCCAGCATCATGGCGAGGAAGAGCGAGACGAGCATGGCGCTCGGCACGTAGAGGATCGTGTAGATAGCCGTGTTCTTGAGCGCCATCGACACGTTGGGATCGTGGATCAGGTTGCGGTAGTTGGCGAGGCCGACCCAGTTCGTCTTGCTGATGACGTCGTAGTTGGTGAACGACAGCACCGCAGAGGCGATCATCGGCCCGAGGGTGAAGACGAGGAAACCGACCATCCATGGGCTCAAGAACGCGTAGGCGGCCCAGGTCTCCCGCACGCGGAAGCGGCCGAACCAGCGCCGGGCCCTCGAACGAGAGCCCGGCGCCGGACGACGTGCAGCAATCGTGGCGCTCACGCCAGTGGTGTTACTGAGAAGCCTGGTCGATCGCCGACTGGGCCTGCGACTGGGCCTGGTCGAGCGCCTGCTTCGGCTTCATCTGGCCCTGCAGCACCGCGTTGACCGCGTTGGTCCAAGCGGTCTGGACCTCCTCGGAGGCGGGGGAGGCCGGGACGGTGAACGAGCCGTTCTCCACCGAGTAGGTCTCCCGGGTCGCCTGCACGAAGGCGCCGTTCTTCGGCTGCTGGCTCAGGTAGAGCTTCAGGATCGCCGTGTCCGCCACGTGGTTGCCCGTGAGCAGGCCGGTGAAGATGAACCCCTTCTTCTTGTAGATGGCGATGCGGTTCTTTGCCGCCGCGAGCCAGGTCTGGGTGTCGACCATGGTCTTGGCGAACTCGCACGCCGCCGCCTTGTTCTTGGCTGCCTTCGGGATCACCCACGCGGAGCCGGTCTCATAGTCGATGACGTTGCCCTTCTTGTCGGTGAAGGGCACTGCGGTCACCCGAACGGCTGGGCTCGTGCTGGCGATGACGTTGTACATCCAGTTCTCCCACGGGGTAGCTCCGAGCTGGCCCACGGCGAACGGGTTGTTGTTCCCGAAGTAGTTGAACGTGTTGCGGTACGTCTCGAAGGCGCTGTAACCGCCCTCCTCGTTGAT
>JAODBN010000395.1 GCA_025463965.1 Acidimicrobiaceae bacterium | reverse complement strand
AGCGTCGTCGGCCTCGACGCCTTCGACTGCCTCGTCACCGACTCGGGGCTTGCGGCGCGGGTCCGAGACGCCTACGGCGAGCGGCTCGTCTGCGTCCCGATCCCCGCCAACGCCCGCCCCAAGGAAGAGTTCTCGGCCTAGCCCGCTGTATTGCACCACGTCGCGCCCGGTGCTAGACGTATCTGCGTGCTAGTGAGCGAAAACGTGCAGCCGGCCACGGGGCCGTGGCCAGCTGATCAGCGGATCGCCTCGCCACAGCGCGGGTTCGGAGCGTCTCGGCGGTGAAGGCGGGGCCGTTCGACCTGAGTGGGAGGATCGCCCTCGTCACCGGCGCAGGCCGGGGGATCGGGCGAGCGAGTGCGCAGCTGCTCGCCGAGTGCGGTGCAGCCGTCGTCGTGAACGACCTCGCCGAGGACACCGCGCAGAAGACGGCCGCAGAGATCGTCGAGGTCGGTGGCGCGGCGATCGCCGTCGCGGCCGATGTCTCTTCCGCCGCTGGCGTTGATCGGCTGGTCGAGCAGGCCCTCGCCGAGTACGAGGCCGTCGACCTTCTCGTAAACAACGCCGGCATCTCGCGCTACCGGCCGATCCTCGAATGCGGCGAAGAGGACTGGGACAGTCACCTCGACATCATGGCGAAGGGCACGTTTCTCCTGATGCGGGCGCTCGCCCCGCAGATGATCGAGCGGCACTTCGGGCGCATCGTGAACCTCGGCTCCTACGTCGCGCAGATGAACACCACGACGAAGTACTTCGGGCCGTACTGCGCGGCGAAGTTCGCCATCGTTGGGCTCACCCAGGTCGCGGCACAAGAGTTCGCGCCCTACGTGAACGTGAACGCGGTGGGGCCCGGCGACGTGGCGACCGAGATGATGGAGCTCGAGTGGCAGCAGGAGGGACAGCGCCGCAACCTCGACCCGGCCGAGGTGAAGGAGGAGTATCGGCGCCGCCTCATCCTCGGCAAGTTCGAGGGGCCCCGGGACATCGCGGGCACCATCGCCTTCCTCTGCTCTCCGCTTGCGGAGCACATCACCGGCTCGCACCTCATCGTGAGCGGCGGGCTGCCGTTCAAGACCGATCCGGTGGTGGTGTGAGGGTCACGTAGTCGTGCGCGATCTCGCGCTCGGAGGCAGTCGCAGCTGACGTTCATCTGATCAATCGGTAACGAGGGGGAGCATGATGAGAAAGCGCAACGCGGTGATGTCGCTGCTCACGCTGGGCGCAGCCGTCGCGGGTGTGGCGACGACAGCGAGCACGAGCGGGGCGGCACGTTCGGCGGCGCCGGCTGCGGTCCATCGGGTCACGCCGAAGGGCACGCTCACGATCTCGAACGCCGAGTTCCTCTGGACCTGCGGCTTCAGCCCGTTCAACCCGTCGTCTGCGTTTCTCGCCGTCGGGCCCGTCTACGAGACGCTCGACCTCGTCGACACCTTGAACAACGCCAAGGTGACGCCCGTTTTGGCAACCTCCTATGCCTGGAGCAACGGGAACAAGACGCTCACCTTCACGATCCGCAAGGGCGTGAAGTGGAGCGACGGCACGCCCTTCAGTGCGGCCGACGTCGCCTACACGTTCTCGCTTTTGAAGAAGAACCCGGGCCTTGACATGAACAGCGTCTGGTCGGTGCTCTCGAGCGTCGCCCAGAAGGGGGACCAGGTCGCCTTCAACTTCAAGACCGCCGCGGTGCCGTACTTCTTCTACATCGCCGACCAGGTCGGTATCGTCCCGGAGCACATCTGGTCCAAGGTCGCGAACCCGCTGCGGTACAAGGACGCGAACCCGGTCGGCACCGGTGCCTACACGATCGGAAACTGCACATCGCAGAACGTGAGCTACCAGGCGAACCACCACTACTGGCAGCCGAACGAGCCGACGATCGCCAAGGTCGAGTATCCGGCATTCACCTCGAACCCCCCGGCGAACACCCTTCTCTCCTCGGGCGGGGCGCAGTGGGGCGGCCAGTTCATCCCGAACCTGAAGACCGAGTACCTCTCCAAGTCGTCGTCCAACCATTACTGGTTCCCGCCGGTCGTCAACGTCTCGGTGTTCGTCAACGAGACCGACCCGATCCTGAAGAACGTCGCGGTCCGCAAGGCCCTGGCCTACGCCATCGACCGGTCACGGGTGGCCCAGATCGGTGAGTACGGCTACGAGCACCCTGGCAACCAGGCCGGCATCGTCACCCCGACCTTCTCGTCGTGGCTCGACTCGGCGGCCCTCAAGGCCTCGGGCTACAGCTACAACCCGTCGAAGGCCATCTCGATCCTTGAGAAGGCGGGATTCAAGAAGGGATCGAACGGGATCTTTCAGACGGCCCAGGGAAAGCCGCTCTCCTTCTCCATCATCAACCAGAGCGCCTACACCGACTGGGTGGCCGCCCTCCAGGTCGTCTCTCAGGAGCTGCAGGCCGTCGGCATCAAGCTCACCGTCGACAACCTCGCCGGCACCGACTACTCCGCCAAGCTCTACGACGGGAACTACCAGCTCGCCTACGGCTACGAGGCCGGCGGTCCGAGTCCGTACTACGAGTTCCGCCAGTGGCTCTATAGCCCCGGTTCGGCACCCGTCGGCAAGGCTGCACCGACTGACTGGGAGCGGTACTCCAACCCGAAGACCGACGCCTTGATCAACAGCTACGCCACAAGCGCCAGCACGGCGCAGCAGCAGTCGATCCTGAACAAGCTCCAGCAGGTGATGCTCACCGACGTGCCGGTCATCCCGGTCACCGAGCAGGCGGACTGGGACGAGTACTCGACGGCGCAATACACCGGCTGGCCCACCCCGAGCAACCCGTACGCCCAGCCGTTCCCGCAGGTCTACCCCGACTGGGGGTACATCCTCCTGCACCTCCACGCGAAGTGAGCGTAGACGTGGAGAATGCCTCCATGCGCGAGGCGCCTGAGCTCGCGCCTACCTAGGCTGCTCGTCCGGTGCAGTACATCCTGAAGAGGCTGGGGTTCTTCGTCGTCACGCTCTGGGCGGCGATGACGATCAACTTCTTCCTCCCGAGACTCATGCCGGGGAACCCCGCCATCGCCATGATGGCGAGGTTCCACGGCAGGCTCTCGGGTGCTGCGCTCCACTCGATGGAAGTCGCGTTCGGGGTGAACACGCACTCCGGGCTCGTCCCGCAGTACTTCAGCTATCTCGGGAACAGCTTCACCGGTCATTTCGGCAAGTCGCTCACGTTCTTCCCGACAACGGTCGCCAGCGTCGTGTTCGGCGCCTTGCCCTGGACGCTCGGGCTCGTCGGGGTGACGACGGTCTTCGCCTTCATCGTGGGCACTCTGATCGGCATCTTCGCCGCATGGCATCGCGGGGGTCGCTTCGACAGCGTCCTGCCCCCCGTCTTCATCATCTTGTCGGCCTTCCCCTACTTCTTCGTCGGGCTGATCGGGATCCTCGTGTTCGCCATCAAGCTCAACTGGCTGCCCCAGGGCTTCGGCTATGTGAACGGTGTCTCGCCCAGCCTGTCCTGGTCTTTCATCGGTGACGTGCTCTCCCACGCCGTGCTCCCCGGGGCCACGATCATCGTCACGTCCATCGGCGGGTGGATCCTCACGATGCGGAACAACATGATCTCGACGCTCTCGGAGGACTACATCCGCATGGCTCGGGCGAAGGGGCTTTCGCCCTGGCGGATCATGCTCGACTACGCAGGACGCAATGCGATCTTGCCGAACCTGACCGGATTCGGGATGTCGCTCGGCTTCGTCGTGAGCGGCGCGATCCTCGTCGAGTACGTCTTCTCCTATCCCGGCGTCGGGTACATGCTTCTCCAGGCGGTCCTCAACGAGGACTACCCCTTGATGCAGACGCTGTTCCTCCTCATTACCGTCGCCGTGCTCGTCGCGGTCCTCATCGTCGACGCGGTGACCCTCGTCCTCGACCCGCGCACGCGAGGTGTCTCGTGAAGAGCCGGAACGACACCGGGCGAGCGTGGCGATGAGCGTCCCGGCGCTCAGCACGACGACCCTGCCCCTCGACCGGGAGCCCGCGCGTCGCTCCGGCGGGAGGGCGCTTTTCACCTTTGTCCGCACCGTCCGCTCGAGTCGCAAGGCCGTCTTCGGTTTGGCCGTCCTCATGATCCTCGTCGTGCTCGCGCTCTTCCCGGGCCAGATCGCCCCCGACAGCCCGAGCGCGGAGATCTTCGGGCCCGGTCTCGGACCGTCGGCGGCACACTGGTTCGGCACGACCTCGTACGGCCAGGACATCTTCTCCCAGTTCGTCTGGGGCACGAGGGTCTCGCTGATCATCGCCGTCATCGCCGGGATCCTCGCGACCGTCCTCTCGGTCGTCATCGGCGTCTCGGCGGCCTACCTCGGCGGCATCGCCGACGGCGTCCTCTCGCTGTTCACCGACGTCTTCCTCGTCATCCCGGCCTTCCCGCTCGTCGTCGTCATCGCGGCATACTCCAAGAACGGAGGGACGGCGATCATCATCGCGGTGCTCGTCGCCACCGGCTGGTCCTACGGTGCACGCCAGCTGCGCGCCCAGGCGCTTTCGCTCAGGAACCGCGACTTTCTCGTCGCCGCGCAACTGCGCGGCGAGCGGCGCCTCAAGATCATCGTCTCGGAGATCCTGCCGACGATGACCTCGCTCATCGTCGCCAATTTCCTGGGCGCCGCGGTCTACTCGGTGCTTGCCGCGGCGGGCCTGCAGTTCATCGGAATCGGCAACGTCAACACCGAGAGCTGGGGCACGATGCTCTACTGGGCCCAGAACAACGAGGCCCTCGTCTCGGGCATCCCCCTCTGGGCGATCGCGCCGGGTCTCGGCATCGCCCTTCTCGGCGGAGCATTTGCCCTTCTCAACTACGCCTTCGACGAGATCTCCAACCCGGCGCTCAGCCCGGCAAGGAGAAAGGTGCGCCGGAGATGATCCTCGACGTCGCCGACCTCTCCGTCGACTACTACGCCGGTCGACCGGCGCGCGCCGTCGCCGGCGTGAGCTTCACCCACCACGCCGGCGAGTTCCTCGGCATCGTCGGCGAGTCCGGATGCGGCAAGTCGACGCTGTTGTTCGGCATCGCCCAGCTCCTCTCGCCCCCCGCCGAGATTGCGGGCGGCACGGTCACCTTCGCCGGGAAGAACCTCGTGCAGCTCAGCGCGAAGGAGCTGCGGGCCGTTCGGTGGCGCGACTTCTCGGTCGTCATGCAGAGCGCGATGAACGCGCTCAACCCGGTGAAGAGCATCGCCGCCCAGTACGAGGACGTCATGCGAGCGCACGGCACGAGGGACCGCGCCGAGATCCGGGAGCGTTCGCGCGAGGTGCTCAAGCTCGTCAGGATCGACCCCGTCCACCTCAAGAGCTTCCCGCACCAGCTCTCCGGTGGCATGCGACAGCGGGTGATGATCGCGATGGCGCTGCTCTTCTCGCCCGAGCTCATCGTCATGGACGAGCCGACTTCCGCACTCGACGTCGTCGCGCAACGCTCGCTCATGGTGCAGATCAAAGAGCTTCAGCGCGAACTCGGCTTCGCGGTCATCTTCGTCACCCACGACATGTCCCTCGTGAGCAACTTCTCCGACCGACTCGCCGTCATGTACGCCGGCAAGTTCGTCGAGCTCGGCCAGACGAGACAAGTCTTCGCAGAGCCCCTCCACCCCTACACGAAGGGCCTCCTCGAGGCGTTCCCCTCGATCTACGGGCCGCGGGTCCAACTCGAAGGCATCCCCGGTGCGCCCCCGAACCTCGCCGACCCGCCGAGCGGATGCAGATTCCACCCCCGCTGCCCTGCGGTGATGCCGCAGTGCAAAGACGTCGACCCCCCCGTGGTCGTCGTCGAGGGGACCGAGGTGCGCTGCCTCCTCTACGAGGAGAAGGTGTCCGGTGTCGCCTGAGCTGGCCACTCCGAAAGGGCCGGGCGCACCCCTACTCGTCACGAAGGGCCTGACCCGGCACTTCCGTATCGGCGGGGTCTTCGGCCGCTCATTGCACGCCGTCGACGACGTTGACCTCGTCGTGAACGAGCGCGAGATCGTCGCGCTCGTCGGCGAGAGCGGGAGCGGCAAGAGCACAGTCGCCCGCCTCCTGGCACGCATCTACAAGCCGACGAGCGGCGAGATCGTCTTCAACGGGCGGTCGCTCGCGCACCTGCGCGGCCGGAAGGACGTCCTCGCCTATCGGGGCGACGTGCCGATGGTCTTCCAGGACCCGTTCAGCTCGCTCAACCCGGTGCACACGATCGGCTACGTGCTTCGCCGGGGCCTGCGCCTCCATCGTCCCGAGCTCGACGCCCGCGAGCGGGAGGAGGAGGTGGTGCGCTCACTCGAGGCAGTCGGCCTCGTGCCCGGCGCGCAGACGGCGGCGAAGTACCCGCACGAGCTCTCCGGAGGCCAGCGCCAACGGGTCGGCTTCGCCCAGGCGCTCTCCTACCAACCACGCCTCGTCCTCGCCGACGAGCCCGTGTCGATGCTCGATGTCTCGATCCGCATCGGCCTGCTCAACCTCATGGCACGCCTTCGCGACGAGGGGATCTCCTTTCTTTACATCACCCACGACATCGCATCGGCCCGCTACGTGGCGGACCGGGTGGTCGTCATGTATGCCGCCCACGTTGTCGAGTCGGGACCGACCGACGAGGTCCTCCAGAACCCGGTACATCCCTACACGAGGCTCCTCCTTTCGGCGGTTCCGGACCCGCGCGCACGCACAGAGGTTTCCGCCGCCGACGTCGGCGAGCCGCCCCGAGTCGTCGACCCGGGCGAGGGCTGCCGCTTCCGGTGGCGCTGCCCGCTCGCAATCGACATCTGCTCGACGGTGACGCCGCCGCTCCTCGAGTCCTCGCCCGGTCACGAGGGCGCGTGCCACGTAACCGTCGGCACCGCGGGGCCGGCACCGGTCGGGGTCACCGCACCTTCCACAGCGGATTCCGCTGGCGCCGCTTTCGAGTAGCCGTTCCTTCCTGGGTACGCACCCCGGCATCGTTCGGCTGGCGAAGCCCCGCGGCTACGCGACGCAAGGCGCCCCCTGGACACGCAGTGGACACGAAAACTGGTCCACCACACCCCAGACGCCAGACCGGATGGACGGCGTCCACAAAGATCGAGGACACGGACGTGAACGCGGACAGGGTGTTACTCGCTGGACGGCACTCTTGAAGTTGAGGGGCTAGTCCCCGAAGGACGTGGGGGTTCAAGTTCCCCCTCCGGCTCGGTTGTCCTGTCGCGAGACAGCGTTCACACCTGTCTCGCGACACAGTTCACACCACCAGCGGTTGATAGTCACGCGAGAGGTCGAGCACCAGCTCACGCGGGCATCGCCGTCCTCGGTGATCACCCGAACGTTCAGATCGTGGACGAGCAGGATCACCCGCTGTCGAGCGAACGCCCTTCCGATGCCAATGTGGTGAAGCCGGCTGCCCACACGCAGCGTCACCTTGCCCGTCGTCCCGACGACATCGCGGCGGGTTCGGAAGAGACTGATCGGGATCGGTTCGTTTGACGGCAGCGCCGCAGGCCGCGCCGCAAGGGCTTTGGCCGGTGTCGTGCGACCGAGGGCCCGGTGCGGTCGGAACTCGTTGTAGTACTCGCGAAAGACGTCGAGCTGACCCTGGAGCGAAGCGACGTCGCTCGCCGGCTCCTGTTCAGCGAGCCACTGCTCGAGGGTCTGGTGGAAACGTTCGACCTTGCCTTGAGTCTGGGGGTGATAGGGGCGGCCGTGGCGCTGACGGACGCCTCTGGCGACGAGCTCGCGCTCGAGGGCCACCCATCCGTGCCCTCGATATGCACCGGTGAACAGCGCTGCATTGTCGCTGAGATAGCTCTGGAGCGTCCCGTGACGGCGGGTGGCGAGGTCGAAGCGGCCACGATGTCCGCGGCGTTGAAGATCACCCGGGCGTCGGAGCCGACGAGGAGCCGGGAGTGGTCGTCGACCTGGTTAAAGACCTCGATGATGCGGTCGTCGGCGATCTCGACGTGCGTGATGTCGGCCTGCCACCGCTCGTTCGGCTGGTCAGCGACGAACCGGACATAGGACGAGCGCGGTCGCTTGTTCGGCTCGGGGGTGATGAAGCCCCGACGCGTCAGCACCCGCCACACCGTTGATGCGCTCGGTCCATGTCCGTGCCGCTCCGCCAAGTGATAGGAAATGGTGGAAGGGCCGGCGTCCTGCCGGACTCGGCCAAGAACTTGCGCATCTCGATGATCTCGTCCTCGAGCGAATCGGGCGTTCGCCGCGGGCTCGAATGGGGCCGGCGGCTCCGGGGCTCGAACGCCGCCTCGCCCTCGGCGACGTAGCGGGCGACCAACTTCTGCACCCACCGGCGCGAAAGCCTGTAGGTGGCCGCGACCTCACTCTTGCTTCGATGCTCGACGGTCACCGCAGTGATGACCAGCTGTGCCATCGACTCCGCGCACCGCCAGTTCAGAGATGCGAACTATGTCCCGCGAGATGCGAACGATGTCTGGGAATCAGGCGCCCCCTCCGGCTCGGAACTGGGCGCGACGGGTTGTGTAGTCATATCTGACGGTCAGGTTCGCGGCGGCGAACAGCCCCTTCGTCTCCTCTCGAGTGAGCTGCGCGCCAATGCCGAGCCGTCCGCCCAGTTCGTTGAGCAGCGCTGCAACCTCGTCTTCGCCGAGCTTCGTCCGCAGCGGTGCAGCCGCACATCGCAGCGCCTTGGCGGCGTCCCGCTTCTCGCGCAGCTGGCTAAGGCGTTGAGCAACCTCGTCGTGTGTGAGCCCGCCACTCGCCACGCTGTCGACTAGCCGAGCGATCTGCATCTCGGCATCATGGAGATCAGCCTCGGCCCGCGTCGTCCCCGGGTCGATTGTCGCGCTGGCATTTGCGATGCGAGCGGAGACTTCGGCGCGGCGGTCCGGGTCGAACGGTTCGCCCATCCAATCGAGGCAGGCCTCGAGCATCCTGCCCTCGGTGACCCAGACGGACGGCGGGTGGCGGCCGCCGGCCGGGAGGGCGTACGAGTCGCGGAGGCGACTTCGGTAGCCAAGGCGCTCACCTGAGCGGTGCCCCGCCATCCGTCGCCCGCACGCCGTACAGGTCACGCGTCCGGCGAGGAGGTATGGGGTACTGGCTCGGGGCGAGCGGCGCGAACGCCCGACGTCGGCGCCCCTCGAGAGCAGGAGGGCCCGTGCGCGCTGGAAAGTTACTTCGTCGACGAGAGGCGCGTGGACAAGATTGGCGGGTCGAGACCACTCGGTGGATGGCGCCCACCGCTGCATCGTCTCGTAGCCGTCCTGCGGGGCCCCGGGATCGAGCGGGACCTCGAGCAATTGTGGCCGGCGCAGGCCAACGGCACTACTGAGCCTCGCCAATGGACCGATCTGGGACGAGAGCGCCGCATGGTTGGCGCTAGCTGTTGCTGCCTCGTCGTGAACCCAGGATCGCTTTGGCAAGCTCGCTGGCGATCGCGGCGTCCTCAACAGTCTCGAGGTCCAATATCGCATTCGGTCCACCTCGTGGGGACCTCCTCACCCTCGGTCCGAGACCGATGTGCTCGGCAAGGGCGTAGGAGTCACCTAGGAACATGACATGAGCCGTTTTCCGATTCATCGCACATAGGCGCGATCGTCCGTAGGTCGGGAGCACTCGGACGTTGACATATTCGTCACCGGTCTGAGCGTCTGGTCGTTCGATCCAACACCCGAGAGAGCGGAGTCCGGCCAAAAAGGCGCTGAGGGGCTCCTTCCGCTCAGGTCTCACCTGCTGAAGAAGCTGCTCGTCTTCAACAGGTGGCCCCATAGTCATTCGATTCCCTCATTTCCCAGGTCTATCTATTGGTCAGCTAACTCCACCACTCCTGTGGCAGTCAACGTAACAGTCATTATGTTGAGGGCCGTGTAAGTTTCGATGCGTGCAAGAGCAGTACATCGGAGACGCAGGCGATTTCGTCAAGTTCGCTCTGCTGCGCCGCTTGAGTCTCGACGGGCTTGGGGATATGGCGACGGGAATCGGTTGGTACTTAGTACCCGATGAGTCGCACCTGGGAGACGGTCGACACGTCGGTTATTTGACCCTCCCGCAGTACAAGCACCTTCAGTCATGCGATCCAGTGCTCTTCTCGGCGCTCCTCGAGGTCGTAACCAGCGGCAAGAGAACCCTCGAAGTACTTCGCTCGAACGGGGTGCTCGATCGGGGCTGGCTAGAGGCCGATGAGCACGTTCCATTGCCGAGGAAGGACGATGCGGAGCGCCGAGCGTGGTTCGCCAACATGTGCGATCACTTCGCCGGCCTGGACATCGTCCTCCTGGACCCAGATAATGGGCTGCGTCCCCGCTCAACCGCGGCGACTGGTTCCAAGCCGGCTGTCGACAACTCAAGGCGGCGCGAGTCGATCAAGTTCGCCTGGTATGAGGAAGTGGCTGACCTCGCACGGCGTGATCACTCGTTGGTGATTTATCAGCATCGAGACCGGACTCCGAACCAGTCAGAGCGGATTGCCGAAGCGTTCGCGGGCGCTCTGGGGGCGCCGGCAAAAGGTTGGCGGGTCGTTTCGCATCTCTACAGTCAGCGCTCGTTCTACGTCTTGCCCCATCCTCGCCACGAGGACCGAATGAACAAGAGCTTGAGCGTTTTCGCGGACCTCGATTGGCGGCGACGTGTGTCGGTTGAACGGCTGATAGCGGCGCCGCTTGAGGGGTGAGGTTCCGTTGAAGGCGGGCAGCAGTCCGCGCGACCCCTAGGAGTTGACGGAAATAGTGAGTGAACCTGTGCCCGTCGAGCCGTCCGATCCCGTGGCCGAGGCCGTGATCGAAAATGTGCCCGGCACTGAGAACGCAAGGTCGCAGTAAGCGGTACTCCACGAGTAGCCCCCGGAGACGTCAGCGACGCCCAGAAAGGAAGTCTGAAGGGACTCATTGCTGCAGAAGGAGAGGGGTACACCGTCTGAGGCGAACGTAACGGTCCCCGAAGGCGCAGTGTTCGAGTTGGCAATGCTCGCGACTGACGCGTCGAGTACGAAGCCCACACCCGTGGAGAGCTGTCCGACATTCCTACTAACAGACACCACCAGTGCCGGCGTCGTCGTCGTGGTGGTCGTCGTCGTGGTGGTGGTCGTTGTCATGGGTGGAGGCTTCGGGGCGACGTAAACACACCCGACCTCTCGCAGCATTTCTGTCTTACCGTGCACCTTGCCGCGCACGCGGATAGTCCGCTTGACGTAGTGACCGGGGCACTTCCCATGTGGATTGGAAAGGACATACTGGCGAATGGGCGGCTTCGTGCTGGTTGCGCCCGCTCCAGTAGCCACGGTGATCGACGAACCGGTGAGGACGATTGGCATGAGAAGTAGCAATCGTCGAGTTAATCTGCCGCGCATCCCGTTAGCGTCCCATAATTGCTTATCCGCTGCCACCGGTTAGCCCTAATCTGTGACGTCAATCCGCTCCTGTGTACAAGCCGCGTGAGGGGAGTGGCGCCGCCCGTTGGGCCGGACCCCTCCCCCACGAGTTCAGCGTCGCCTTAAGAACCTCGCCGCGCCAACGTTCAGGACCTTGTCTCGGGGACCTGAATGGTTTCGCCGGTCGCCG
>JAODBN010000390.1 GCA_025463965.1 Acidimicrobiaceae bacterium | reverse complement strand
GCCCCCGAAGGGATCGGTGACGTCCTCGATGAGGCGGTCGGGGATCTCCTTCAAAAAACGGCTCGGGAGACTGTCCCGGGTGACTCCGAACAGCGTCCGCACGAAGGTGTTGGTGAGATAGAGGCGCTCGCGGGCACGCGTGATGCCGACGTAGCAGAGCCGCCGCTCCTCTTCGAGGTCGTCCGGATCGGCGAGGGCGCGGTCGTGCGGGAAGACGCCCTCCTCGAGCCCGGTGAGGAAGACCGCCTTGAACTCGAGGCCCTTGGCGGCGTGCAGCGTCATGAGCGAGAGCCGGCCGTCGCCCTCTTCGAGGTCGTCGGTGGCGGCGACGAGCGCGGTCGTCTCGAGGAACGAGCCGAGGTCGGCGTAACCGCCCGCCACGGCGGTCAGCTCCTCGAGGTTCTCGATCCTCGCCTCCGCCTCCATCCGGCTCCCCCCGCCGGCTTCGGCCTCCGCCTCGAGCGCCTCGAGGTAGCCGGTGCGCGCCAGCACCTGGGCGATGACCTCGGCGGGAGGAATCTCGGCGAGGCCGCCGAGGGCGACGAGAAGACGCCGGAAGCCGTCGATGCCCGCCAGCGCCTTGCCGGTCACCCCGGCCTCCGCCGCCCGCCCGAGGGCGGCGGCGAAGCCCATGCCCGAGCTGCGGCCGAGCTCGGCGATGCGGGCCACGCTCGTGGCGCCGATGCCGCGCTTTGGAACGTTGAGGACGCGCCGAAGCGCCACCTCCTCGGTGGGGTTGCTCACAAGGCGGAGAAAGGCGATCATGTCGCGGATCTCGCGGCGGTCGTAGAAGCGTGTGCCCCCGATCACCTTGTAGGGAAGGCCCCGGTCGGCGAGCGCCTCCTCGATGGCACGGCTCTGAGCGTTGGTGCGGTAGAAGACCGCTGCCTCGTCGAGGCGCAGCCCCTGCTCGCGGCGCAAGGTGGCCACCTCGTGGGCGACGAAGGTGGCTTCGCCACGTTGGTCTCCGGCCCGGAGCCGGCGGATCGGCTCGCCCGGGCCGAGGGCGCTCCACAGCGACTTGTCCTGGCGCACGAGGTTGTTGCCGATCACCGCGTTGGCGGCGTCCAAGATGTTCTGGGTGGAGCGGTAGTTCTGGTCGAGCACCACCGTCTTGGCCTCGGGAAAGGCGACCTCGAAGTCGAGCAGGTTGCGGATCTCGGCGCCGCGGAAGCGGTAGATGCTCTGGTCGGAGTCCCCCACGACACAGACGTTGCGGTGATAGCCGCCGATCATGGTGACGATCTCGTTCTGGGCCCGGTTGGTGTCCTGGTACTCGTCGACGAGGACCTGCTCGAAGCGGTCCTCGTAGTAGCCGCGGACCTCGCGGTTGTCGCGCATCAGCGCCACGGTCACCCCGAGGAGGTCGTCGAAGTCCATGGCGTTGGCCGCCCGGCAGCGCCGCTCGTACTCGGAGAAGGCATCCGCGATGCGGCGCTCGTAGATCGTGTAGGCCCGCTCCGCGTAGCCGGCCGCGTTCAGCAGCTCGGCCTTGGCCTGGCTGATGGCGCCGAGGACCGCTCGCGGGGGGAAGCGCTTGTTGTCGATCCCCAGGTCGTCGAGGACGTGCTCGACGAGCCGGCGGCTGTCGCCGTCGTCGTAGATCGTGAAGCCGGGCCGATAGCCCGCGGCCTCGGCGTTGCGCCGGAGGATCCGCACGCAGGCGGAGTGGAACGTCGAGATCCACATCCGCTCGGCTTGCGGGCCGACGAGCTCGGTCACCCGCCTCCGCATCTCGTCGGCCGCCTTGTTCGTGAAGGTGATGGCGAGGATCCGGTATGGCGAGGTGCCCGTGGCGAGCAGGCGGGCGATCCGGCGCGTGAGGACGCGGGTCTTGCCCGAGCCTGCACCGGCGACGACCACGAGCGGGCCGTCGTCGTGCAGGACCGCCTCGGCCTGGGCGGGGTTGAGGCCGGCGACAAGCTCTGCAACCCGGGCCTCCCGGTCGGTCGCCCCCTGCCAGTCGGCCGCTTCTCGGCTCCCGGCGGTGGCGCTGTGCGGCGGGGTGGCAAGCAGGGTGGGAGGCGGCGCCTCCCCCATCAGCTCGTCGAGGTCGGCAAAGGAGCCGGGGCCGGCGTGGTGCTCGGAGGAGCTGCTCACTCCCACTCGATCGTGCCGGGCGGCTTGGAGGTGATGTCGTAGGCAACCCGGTTCACCCCCCGCACCTCGTTGATGATCCGGTTCGAGAGCCGCTCGAGCAGCTCGTAGGGAAGCCGGGCCCAGTCGGCGGTCATCGCGTCTTCGCTCGTGACCGCGCGAACCACGATCGGATACGCATAGGTGCGCTCGTCGCCCATCACCCCGACGGAGCGGACGGCCGGCAGCACGGCGAAGGACTGCCACAGCTCGCGCAGCAAGCCGGCTCGGCGAACCTCCTCCAAGACGATGGCGTCGGCCGCCCGCAGGATCTCGGCGCGCTCGGCGGTGACCTCGCCCACGATGCGCACCGCGAGGCCCGGCCCGGGGAAGGGCTGGCGCCAGACGATCTCCTCGGGCAGGCCGAGCTCCTCGCCGAGGGCACGGACTTCATCTTTGAAGAGCAGGCGCAGCGGCTCGATCAGCTCGAGGTCCATCTCCTCGGGGAGACCGCCGACGTTGTGGTGGGTCTTGATCGTGGCCGCGTCCTTCGTGCCCGACTCGATGACGTCGGGGTACAAGGTGCCCTGGGCGAGAAAGGACACCTCGACGAGCTCGTTGGCGACCTCCTCGAAGACCCGCACGAACAGCTCGCCGATGACCTTGCGCTTGGCCTCGGGATCCACCACGCCGCCCAGTGCGGCGAAGAAGCGGTCCGAGGCCTTCACGTGCACGAGGTCCAGGCCGAACTGCCGGCGGAAGGTCTCCTCGACCTGCTCGGCCTCGCCTGAGCGCATCAGGCCCGTGTCCACGAAGACGCACGTGAGCTGGTCTCCGACGGCCTTGTGGACGAGGGCAGCGGTCACCGCGGAGTCCACGCCGCCCGACAGCGCGCAGAGCACGCGAGCGTCGCCCACGATCTCGCGGACCTGCTCGACCGCCGACTCGATGACCGACGTGTGGGTCCAAGACGGCCGGCAGTCGCACGCCTCGTAGAGAAAGGCCTTGAGCAGGTCCTGGCCGCGCGCGGTGTGCACGACCTCGGGGTGGAACTGGACGGCGTAGCAACCACGAGCGGGGTCCTCGAACGCGGCCACCGCAACCTCGGCGGTCGAGGCGGTCACGCTGAAGCCGGGGGGCGCCTCGGTGATCGAGTCGCCGTGGCTCATCCAGACGTCGCTCGAAGCCGGCCACTCCCCAAGCAGCAACGAGGCGGTGCCGGTCGAGCGGGCGAGCGCGGTCCTTCCGTACTCGCCGCTACCGGTGTGCGAGACGGTCCCCCCGAGCTGTTGGGCCACGAGCTGTGCGCCGTAGCAAATGCCGAGGACCGGTATCCCGAGCTCGTACACCGCGGGATCGAGGCTCGGCGCGGACTCCGCGTAGACCGACTTCGGGCCGCCCGAGAGGATGATGCCCTTCGGGTGGAG
>JAODBN010000368.1 GCA_025463965.1 Acidimicrobiaceae bacterium | reverse complement strand
CTATTCCAGTCCGCGCTATTCCAGTCGGCTGAGTTCCAATCAGCGCTGTTCCAGTCCGCGCTATTCCAGTCCGCGCTATTCCAGTCCGCTGAGTTCCAGTCAGCGCTGTTCCAGTCGGCTGAGTTCCAGTCGGCTGAGTTCCAGTCGGCTGAGTTCCAGTCGGCTGAGTTCCAGTCGGCTGAGTTCCAGTCGGCGGAGTTCCAGTCGGCGGAGTTCCAGTCGGCGGAGTTCCAACTAACACCGTTCCAATCCGCGCTGTTCCAGCTCACCCCGTTCCACGCGGGACCTGACCAGTTGGCGGGGTTCCATGTGGAGAAGTAGGTGGCGCGGCCAATCGAGGGCGCTATCTGCTCACCAGCGAGGATGCGAGCCTGATTGAGGACAGGAACCCCGACGGCCTCGGCGGCAGCGAAGACGTTGGTAACGCCGTGGCCATTTACGAACGGGCTCTTGGATGGAGCAGGAGAAGCCGTCGCGATCAGCCGCGACTTGACCTGGTCCGGCGTGAGGCTCGGGTGCTGCTCGAGCATCAGGGCCGCCTCGCCCGAGACCACTGCCGCGGAGAACGAGGTCCCCGTGCCGACGAAGTTTGCCTTGCCGACTCGGGCGGAAGGATGCAGCTTGAAGATCGTCGAGCCGGGGTCCGCCAGGCCGATCAACGAGCGACCCGGAGCGACGATGTCCGGCTTGATCCAGCCGTCGAACGCGGTCGGTCCGACACCGCTAAAGGGCGAGATCTTGAAGCTGGAGGGCCCCGTCTGCGCGCCATCATCGATGGACCCAACGGTGATCGCCAGCGGGTCGTCCCCTGGCGCTGTGATTGTGCCACCGCTCGGCCCACTGTTTCCTGCGGAGGTCACGACGACAATGCCCGCACGCCAGGCCGTCTCGACTGCCTGGTCGACCGGGTCGATTTCCGACGCACTCGGAACCTTCACACCGAGCGAGATGTTGAGTACGCGGATGTGGTCGGCGTTTCGGTGCGCGATCGCCCATTCGATTCCACTGACGATCCGACTCTCGGTGGTTGTGCCACTTGAGCCCGCCACCTTGATCGAGACGAGCCGCGCCCCCGGCGCCTCGCCGCGGTAGCGACCGCTCGACGAGGAGCCGTCGGAGGCGATGACGCTCGCCACAAAGGTGCCGTGTCCGTACTGGTCGGTCGTCGAGGAGTGCCCGCCGCTGAGGTCGACCCCCTGCAGCACCCGACCGCCGAAGTCCGGCAGGCTCGCCTGGATCCCTGTGTCGATCACCGCCACCGTGACGCCGCTTCCGGTGTCGTTCTTTGCCCAGAGCTTTGTAGCGCCCGTCACCGTCGTGAAGACCGCGCTCGGGGAGTGCTTTGCACCCGCCGTGGCGCTCGACTCGACGTTGGCGCCACCGTCTCTGCTCACCAGGTAGTGGCCGCTGTGACGCAGCGCGAACACCTGCCCCGGTGTGAGTCGGGCGCTGACGCCGCGCACGACGGGAAGGCTTGCCACTATCTGACCGCCGGCAGTGCGCACCGCAGCAGCTGCCGCGGGGCCCTCGACGATGTAGGCAATGGGACGCACGCTGGCCGAGGAGCTCGCCTCGACGACGGGATTCGCTAACGCACCGAGACCGGCGGCCCCGAAGAGCGCTCCCCCGACCCGGACCCACTTGAGGACCGCCAGTCGCCGGAAATGCAGGCGCGGCCGATCGTCGGCATCTGTCCAGATTCGCATGTACGTCTGCCCTCCCGTTCGCTTCCGCGAACGTTTGATTTGTCGAGTCGGGCACCCACCCCCGACGCCATTACTGACCATGACTAGTTTGCGCTATAGGCACACCCCAGCTCAACGGGCTATTTGTGACGCTCACACAAACTTTCAATGCCTTTCAGGCAATGCTGGCCTGCAAGTTGCGGATTTCGCACTGGCATGACTTGATCAGTCGTGTCGGTTTGGGGTCGGTTTCACTCCGCCGCGGCGCACACGAGCACAGGAGCGCGGACCACCGAAGGCTGGGGCTTGGACTTGTCGGTCTCCCGGTAGCGACGGGCCAAGTTCCTCGGGCCGATACCGTCGATTAGGTGAGTCGTCCGTGAGCAACATCGACGTCCCGCTCTCGGTGCTTGATCTCGCGCCTGTGGTCGCGGGATCGAACCCAGCGGAGGCCCTGAACAACACGCTGCTGCTGGCGCGGGAGGTCGAACAGCTCGGCTACCAGCGGTTCTGGGTGGCAGAGCATCACAGCATGCCGGGGGTGGCGAGCTCGGCCCCCGCCGTTCTGATCGCCCACATCGCCTCGGTGACGGAGCGAATCCGGGTCGGCTCGGGTGGCGTGATGCTCCCAAATCACGCGCCGCTCGTGATCGCTGAGCAGTTCGGGATGCTCGAGGCGCTGCATCCGGGTCGCATCGACCTCGGGCTCGGACGGGCGCCGGGTACGGACCTGGCGACGACTCGCGCGCTCAGGCGGAACGTTCCGAGCGGTGGTGCCGATGACTTTCCGATCCAGCTCAGCGAGCTGATCGGCTTTTTCGAGGGGAGCTTTCCAGAAGGACACCCATACCGCAGCGTGATGGCGGTCCCAGCGGCCGGGTATCGGCCGCCCATCTGGATCCTTGGTTCGAGCGACTACGGCGCTGAGCTCGCCGGCCGCCTCGGTCTGCCCTTCTCCTTCGCCCACCACTTCGCCCCCGCGACCACGGTCGTCGCCCTGGAGCGGTACCGCGAGGCCTTCCATCCCTCGGCCGTGCTCGACGAGCCGCGGGCGATGCTGACCGTCTCCGCGCTGCTCGCCGACACAGACGACCAGGCCGAATGGCTGGCGGGCCCAACGCGCCTCAATGTGCTTCGGATCCGGACGAACCGCCGGGGGCCGCTGCCGAGCCCGGAGGAGGCAGCTAATTACCCGTACTCCGCCGAGGAGCTCGAGGCCGTCCACTCGTGGACGGGCTCCCACCTCGTCGGCTCGCCGGCGACGGTGACGCCCCGACTCGAAGAGCTGCTGGCACGCACCGGCGCCGACGAGCTGATGGTCACGACCTCCACGCACGCCCTGAGCGACCGGCTCCGGTCGTTCGAACTGCTCGCAAGACTCGCGGGACTTCCCGGCGCGCACCCGCGGCACGGGACGCAGCTTCCGAGGGCGATCGCCGCTGACTGAACTTGCCGGGTCGCTCGGCGCGACCCAAGACAGGTGATAGCAATAGTTGCCGTGTTCTCTAGACCCCGCTTCGACGCTGTGGTGTTCGACCTCGACGGATCCATCGTCGACACAGAACAAGCCGTCCACCTGGCCTGGACCGAGGTGTTCGAGGAGCACGATTGCGCCTTTTCCCTCGAGGAGTGGTGCGTTGGCGTCGGCACCACGGGGGGCTTCGATCCCTACGCCGCACTCGACGAGCGGAGCCAGCGGCCGGCACCGGCGCGCGACGCGCTACGGGAGCAGGTCGCGCGCAGGCAAGAGGAGCTGCTGCGCGAGGTGCCGGTCCGGCCGGGTGTCCTGGACTGGCTGCTCGCCGCCGAGCGCCTCGAACTTGCGATCGCGGTGGCCTCGAGCTCGTCGGACGATTGGGTTCTCCGTCGGCTCGCCGGCCTCGGCCTGTCGGAGCGCTTCCCGGTGATCGTCACCCCGACGAGCGGTCTGCCTCCCAAGCCCGCTCCGGACCTCTATCTCGAGGCATGCCGTCGCCTCAAGGTGTCGCCCGAGCGCGCGTTGGCTGTTGAGGACTCTCCGAACGGCATCGCTGCGGCCACTGCGGCCGGTTTGACCTGCATAGCGGTGCCGAACGGAATCACGGCCGGCCTCGACCTCTCCCGTGCCCACCTGCTGCTCGGCTCGCTGGCGGAACGCTCGCTCGAGGACCTGGTACTCGGACACGGCAATCCCGTCGGTGCCGGGCAAGACTGAGCCGGTGAACCGTCCGGCTTGGGGCGACGGGGTGGCGAGCTTCTCTCGCCCCGACGATGCGCCACTCGAGTGCTTCTTCGCGGCCGTCTCGCTCGGAGAACCCGGCGAGGGCAGCGGCACTCACTCCTCCGAGGCCGGGCCCGAAGACCCCATCCGGAACGTCCGCCAGCAGGTGGTTCGGGTCGTCGTCGACCTCGAGGCACCGCCGGAGGGGGTGGCGGACGCCTATCTGCGGCTGCACCTGCTCTCCTACCGGCTCGTCCGGCCGAACGAAATCGATCTGACCGGCATCTTCGGCGTGCTGCCGAACGTGTGCTGGTCCAGTCTCGGACCGATCGCCCCGTCCGAGCTGCCGGCAGCGCGCTCGCGCGCGCGATCGGCCGGGGTGTTCCTCGGCGTGAACTCGCTCGACAAATTCCCGAGAATGACGGACTACGTCGTGCCCTCAGGGGTGCGGATCGCGGATGCCTCGCGGGTGCGACTCGGTGCGCACCTGGCGGAGGGGACCACGGTCATGCACGAGGGCTTCGTCAACTTCAACGCCGGCACGCTCGGCGCATGCATGGTCGAGGGCCGGATCAGCCAGGGCGTGGTCGTCGGCGACGGAACCGATCTCGGCGGAGGCTCCTCCATCATGGGCACCTTGTCGGGCGGAAACGCCACCGTGGTCTCCATCGGGCGCAGATGCCTGCTCGGCGCCAACTCCGGGGTGGCGATCCCGCTCGGTGACGACTGCATCGTGGAGGCGGGCCTGTATCTCACCGCGGGCACCGTGGTCACCCTGCCGGATGGCTCGACGCAAAAGGCCCGCGACCTCGCTGGGCGCTCCGGTCTCCTGTACCGGCGGAACAGCCAGCGGGGCAATGTGGAGGCGCTGGTTCGAAGCGGCGAGTGGGCCGCCGGGCTGAACGCGGAGCTGCATGCCAACCAGTGACGCCCCGCGACAAGAGACCGCTCGCGCCGCTCCGGTAGCCGAGGAGCCGGCAGCGTCCGGCGTGGTCGAGCATCCCCTCGACCACCC
>JAODBN010000367.1 GCA_025463965.1 Acidimicrobiaceae bacterium | reverse complement strand
CACCTTGACCGCGTCTCGCACGTAGTTGTAAGTGGCCGACAGAGCGCTGTTGACCGGGAGCTCGCCCACAGGGGCGGGCTCGGCGTACGGGAACGAGGTGGTCGTGGTGTAGGCGTCCACCATCCATTCGATCCGACCGTTGTCGATGACGGGATAGGGGTTCTCGTCCACTCGGAGGAACGGCAGCGCCTTTTGCACCCGCGACCGGATGTCGGGGAGCGTGATGATGCGGGACTTCGGGGTGATCTGGTTGGAGATGAACAGATTGAAGTCCTTGAGGTCCACCGCGAAGGCGAGACGCGAGAAGAACGATCCGATGGGGACGCCACCGGAGCCCGCGTAGTGGCTGTTGCGACTGGCCCCGCTGGACTGGTCCTGATAGTCGACCTCCGCCTGCTTCGTGTCGACCACGGCGTACCCGCTCTCTCCGGGAGCGAAGTAGACATCGGGCTGGGTCAGGTTCGGCAGCCCCTGTGTGGAGACGGGCGGCAGACCACCGAGGGCGAAGTTCGGCTCGCCGGCGGTCGACGAGACGGCGTTCGATGGCGAGACGACCGCGCCGTAGCCGTGGGTGTACTGCAGGTGGGTGTTCACCCAGGTGTGTCCCGCGGCGCCTCCGCTGTTGAGCTCACGCACGGCGATGTCGACTGGTGTCAGCTTGCCGTCGATCCGGTAGCGGTCGACGGCGAGGTTCGTCAGGTTGAAGTAGGACCAGATGTCCTGCAACTTGTCGAAGGCGTTCTTCACGAAGGAGGGGTCCCATAGCTGGGCGTCCCCGAGCGTGGAGGAGTACCGCGTGAGCACGTCTGGGGTGAGGTCTTCGTTCGCCGGGAAATTTCGGCTGGTGACTTGGTTGATGCCCATCGCGTACTGCGTGGCCCGGATGTTGTCCTTGATGTACGGACGTTCCAGGCTGCTCTGTGCGGGCGTGACCTTGAAGGCCTGAACGAGCGCTGGGTAGATGACCCCGAGCACGAAGGCGAGCAGCGCCCAGAGTCCGACCGCCACAACCGGCAGCACGAGGGAACGTTGGTAGGCGTTGAACACGAGGACGGCGAACGCCGCGAGCGACACCACCGCCAGAAGCGTCATGGCCGGCAGCCGGACCTTGACGTCGGTGTAGCTGCCCCCCTGCACCACCCCATTGCCCGACAGGTCGAGGCGGTAGCGGTCGACGAAGTAGTAGCCCCAGGCGCGCACGAGGGCCATCGCCCCGAGGAGCAGCGACAGGTGCGCGAGCGCGCGCGGCTCGATGCGCGACGAGGACTGGAATCGGATCGCACCGTTCAGGAAATGGCCCGCGACCGAGACGAGGAGGACGACGAAGAGAGCGACGAGCAGCCAGCCGACGAGGAACGAGAGGAAGGGAAGCCGGAACACGAAGAACGAGTCGTCCAGCCCGAACAGCGGGTCGGTCCTCCCGAACGGCACCGAGTGCTCAAAGAGCATCCAGTGCTGCCACTGCGAAGAGGCTCCGACGCCGAGAACCAGGCCGATAAAGAGCGAGACGGAGATTCGCAGCGCGAGGGCGTGTGGACCGGCGACGGCCTGATATCGACGTACGAGCTCGGTGTCGGGGGCCATGAACATGGCCCGCGGGGCGATCTTGTCGACGAGGAGCAAGCTGACGTAGCAAAGGAGGAAAGCCAGCGCCACAAAGACCGCCCCGAGGACGACCTTGGTCGATTCGACCGCGCTCCAGACTTCACCGACGCCTGCCCAGTGGAACCACAGCTCGTTCACCGAGAACGAGGACAGCCCCTGGACCAAGAGGATAAGGACGACGAGCCCCGCGAGCGCGCCAAGGATCCACAGGCTCCGTCGGCGTGAGCCAACGCGCACGGTCGGCTCGGAGGGAAGGCGCATCGGAGGTTGCAGTCGGCTCAGTGGTCCGTCGGGACGAGCATGCAGCGACAGCCTGGGTGCAGCGGCGGGCCGACCGCGCCGGCCGGAAACTCCTGGCCCGGAGCGAGCGGCCCTGCGAGCGCGTTGTCATCGCAGTCGGGGCAGGGCTGAGCGGCCTCGCCGAGGCTCCACTCCACGAGCGCTCCACTGCGGGCCGCTCCGCCGATCATGCCGAGGGAGAAGGCGCGGCCGGCGAAGTCTCCCGCCAGGCGGTCGATCCGCTCGCCCTTCCACTCCCGATACGCCGTGCCCACCAAAGTTCCGGCACCCTCTCCCCCTCCGCGGGCGAGCTGCTTCTCCAGCTGGTCTCGGATCCGGCCCACGACCTCGCTCGCCAGGTCTTCGGCGACGGCGTTGAGCTCGGCTGGCTGCTCGTCGGGAACAGTCGCCTCCTCGTTCCCGAGCAGCTCTCCGGTCATCGCGATCCCCGCCTGCCACGCGAGCAGCAGCGCCTGCTCGGAAGCCTCGATCATGCGGCCAGCCGTCTCTTCGCCCGGGAGCAGGCTTTGGAGGTCTTCTCCTGAAAGCCCCCTGGCGACGGCCAGCACCTCGTTCTGTTCAGAGCGCAGCGCCCGTTTGAGCGAGCGGCTGAGCTCGGACTGAGCGGAGCTCAAAAGCGCGTCGCGTCGTTGAGTCGGCGAGGAAACGCCGACATTGTCGGCATCGCCGTCTTCGGCATCGCCGTCTTCGGCATCGCCGTCTTCGGCAGCGCCGGCTTCGGCAGCGCCGGCTTCGGCGTCGTCCTCTCCGGCCCGCTCGGACGAGCCATCGATTGGCGTCGCCTCCGAGGGGGCCGCGTGGGATTCGGGCTCGAGAACCGCACGGGCCTGCGCGACGTCCTCGGCTCGACTGGCTCGGATCCGGGCGAACAGCTCGTCGACGGCGTTGGCCGGAGCCTCCGTCGCGAGCTGCTCCTCAGCCACTCCGTCGGGCGAGCCGTCCTCCGCCACGCCATCAGGCGGTTCGCTGCCGGAGACCCCGTCCTGCTCGGCGCCCGCCGGCTCGGAGCTCTCAGCCTGTCGACCGTCGGCGTGCGTCGTCACGTCAGGCTCTTCGAGCGCCACTTCCGTCTCGGGTCCGACCGTCGCGCCAGGCGCGGACAACTCCCCCGCCAGCTCAGTCGGTGCCTCGCTCGCGGCCGCTTCGTCGCCAGTCCTCTCGGCACTCGAACCACCGGGGGCCGGCTCGAACACCTCGGGGCGCTCGTCCGCCAAAAGGTCATAGGGCGGCTGTTCACCGGCGGGCTCCTCGATCCGCTGGTCGGCTGCCTCCGACGGTGGGTCTCCGGCGAGCGCCTCGGCGACGAGCTGTTCCAGGGCCTCGTCGTCAGCGTCTTCGGCCGAGTAGGCAAGCGTCTGGGCAGCGCCTTCCGCCGCGTGCCGGGCGTCCTCTTCGGAGTCGAGGAGGCCTCCTCGAATCTTCTCGACTGCCGCCGCCGCCCCGTCGACGACCGAGACGAGCGAGTCCTTGGCAGCGCGGATCTGCTCGAGCTGCACGTGCAGATCGCGCCGCCGGGCGGCCAGGTCCGCGAGAATCCGGCGACGGGCCTCGCGCGCCTCTTCCACCATCGCCCGGCACTCTTGTCGCGTTGCCGCCTCGTTCTCCGCGATCTCTCGCCGAGCGTCGGCCCGCAGGCGCTCTGCCTCTTGCGCGGCGGCGGTGTTTGCCTCGGCGAGTCGCCCCTCGGCCTGAGCGAGAAGGCCCGCGGCACGGCTCTCGGCCTTGGCCGTGACCTCGTTGGCAGCCTGGTGCGCGGCCTGGAGCACCTTCACGGTCTCCGCTCCGACTGCCGCTGTGAGCGTCGCCTCGTCGAGGACCGGGGCGGCTGCCCGGCGCTCGGCGTCTTCGAGAAGCGAGCGGAGCTCGCCCTCACTGGCTCGGGCCACGCGCAGCTGTGCTGCCGCTTCCTCGAGGAAGCGCCGCACCGCCTGCGGGTCGAAGCCCTTGCGAACGGTGGCAAAGCTTCGGGTGGCCAGCTCCTCTGGGGTCAGCTGGCCCGAGGTGATCGGGACGGGGCGGGGCTCGGACACGGCGGAGAGCCTACGGCCTCATCAGCTCTGACCTTGGGCGTGCAGGGTGCCGCCCATTGCCTCGAGGTCGGCGACC
>JAODBN010000352.1 GCA_025463965.1 Acidimicrobiaceae bacterium | reverse complement strand
GGCTCGGGCGTGGAGATTGCGGCGCCGCCCGAGCCGTGGGACTCGCTGCGGCCCGAGGCTCGCACCGAGGCGCTCGCGTGGTGACTCCGCTGCTCGGCGCCGTTGTCGCCGCCCGCTCCGTCGCCGCCCTTGCCGTCACCGCTCTTCTCGTGGGTGCTGGCCTCGCCCTGAAGCGACGCCTCGTCGCGAGCCCCCGAGGACGCCTTCACCTCGCCCGACGCGTACTGCCAGGTGTCGAAGTCGTACTTGCGCTGCTCGGCGTCGAAGCCGGAGAAGAGCCCGTCGAGGTCCTCGGTGTCCTTGAACTCCTCGGTGACAAGGCTCGAGGCGTTCGTGTAGCGCACCACGTACTCGTGGAACCACTTGTCGTTCTCGATGACGTAGTTGATGATCCCGCCGAGGAAGGCGATGTCGGTCCCCGCCCGGATCGGCACGAAGACGTCGGCGAGGGCGCTCGTCCGGCTGAAGCGCGGGTCGACGTGGATGAGCTTCGCGCCTCGGGCCCGGGCCTCCATGACCCACTGGAACCCGACGGGGTGGGCCTCGGCGAAGTTGGAGCCCTCGATCACGATGCAGTCGGAGTTCTGGAGGTCCTGCATGCAGGTGGTCGCTCCGCCCCGGCCGAACGAGGTGCCGAGGCCGGCCACCGTCGAGGAGTGGCACACCCGCGCCTGGTTCTCCACCTGGACCACGCCGAGGGAGGTGAGGAGCTTTTTGATGAGGTAGTTCTCCTCGTTGTCGAGCGTCGCTCCACCCAGGTGGGCGATGCCCATCGTCCTGCGGGTCGCCTTGCCGTCCGATGACCACTCGAAGGTGTCGCGACGCGTGGCGATCACCCGGTCCGCGATCATGTCCATCGCCGTGTCGAGATCGAGGCGCTCCCAGTCCGTCGCGTGCGGGCGGCGGTAGAGGACCTCGTGCATGCGACTCGGCCCGGTAGTGAGCTGCAGGCTCGCGGATCCCTTCGGACAGAGCCGGCCGCGGCTGACCGCCGAGTCGGGGTCGCCATCGATGTGGACGACGCGGTCGTCCTTCACATAGACGTTCTGGGCACAGCCGACACCGCAATAGGGACAGATCGACTTGACCACCCGGTCTGCGCCCGCGGTGCGAGCGACCAACTGCCGCGAATGCTTGGACTGGACCGCCGCTCCGCGGCCCAGGCGGTCCGGGCCGGCCAACTGCCGCAACAACGGCCACCGCGCGTCCTTCAGGGCCATGACGACCTCCTCGGACTTGCCAAGATCACGCTCCCCCACCATGGTGCTCGGAACGAGCCGCTGCTTGCATCTGGGAGTCCCTGCTGGCGCGTGCCCGAAGGAACGGACGGGCCTTGGCTCCGTGGTCCGGGCGGTGCGTCGGCGGATTACTGAGGTGCTGGGCACTCGGCAACAAACCGGCGCGCTGCAGCTCTTCGCTGGTCAGCCCGTCGGTGTTGTCGGTCGCCACCCCGGTCGCGACCAGGTAGACGAGCCCGGGGCGCTCGCCGCCGGAATCCGAGCCCCGGGCGAGGCCGGCGCTCAGAAGGGCGATCGCGCGCTCACGGCTCGGCACCATCGCCCGCACTCTGCCCCATCGACGGCTGACGGACACTCGCTCGGGCGCTTGGCTCGCTCGGCGCTAACTTGACGTGGTGCCATATGCGGCCAAGCTGCTCACGGTCTCGGACCGCGTCTCGGCCGGCGAACGCAGCGACGAGGCCGGCCCAGCGGTGCGCGAGCGCCTGGAGCGGCTGGACATCGCGGTCGCGGAGCACCGGCTCGTGCCCGACGGGGTGGCCCCTGTGCGCGAGGCCGTCGCAGAGCTCGCCAAGGGATTCACGGGCCTGATCCTCACCATCGGTGGGACCGGGCTCTCGCCCCGGGACCTCACCCCGGAGGCCACCGAAGAGCTGCTGGAGCGCAGCGCTCCCGGCTTCGCCGAGGTCATGCGCGCCGCGTCACCGCTCGGACCGCTGTCGCGCGGCGTTTCCGGGACCATCGGCCGCTGTCTCGTGCTCAACCTTCCCGGCTCCACCCGAGGCGCCACCGAGTCGCTCGAGGCCGTGATCGGGCTGCTGCCGCACGCCCTCGAGCTGCTCGCCGGCGGCGACCCCCACCCAGCCAACTAGTTTCGTCCTGCACCACGGGCATTGCCTCGGCTGCTGACAGCCCCGCCGGCCCCGTTCTCTCTGAGCCTGGAACAGACCTCAGCTCTGCGGGGAGTCGCTCGTCGCGCTCGCTCTCCTCGGCGAACGACCGCCAGCTGTTTCACCCGACGGGCGAAAGATCACGTCCCGGCCGAGATCTAGCAGCAGTCGTCGTCGTCGCCCCGGACCACCGCTGCGGCGGCCCGCCCGAAGCTGGCGCCGGCGCCGGTGAGGGGAAGCACCTCGAGATCGGCGCCCTCGTCCAGGCCGTCACCGTCGGGAAGATAAGCCAGCGCGTCCGCCCCGAGCGTGGAGGCCAACAGATGCGAGCTCGCTCCGCCCGAGCGCCGGACGACGAGACGTCCGCCCGGAGCGCTCCGCAGCGTCACGTGGACGAGATGGAGCTTGCCGTCAGGCTTGCGCCGGAACGCCTCGCCGGTGACCGCGGCGAGCCGGGGCGCGGCGCTCGGGTCGAGGCCGGCCATCCGCGCGAGCGCCGGACGGACGAAGCACTCGAAGGCCACCGCCGAGGAGACCGGATTGCCCGGCAGGCCGATGAGGGGAGTGCCCGATGCGAGCACCCCGAAGGCGAGGGGCTTGGCCGGCTTGATCGCCACCTGCACCTGGCGGCCGGACTCGCCGCAGCACCGGCCGATGACCGCCTTCACGACGTCCCGGTCTCCAACGCTGACCCCGCCGCTCGTGAGGAGGACGTCGCAGCGCTCGCTCGCGTCGCCGATCGCCGCGACCAGCTGCTCTTCGTCGTCGGCAACGATGCCGAGGTCCACCGGCTCCGCACCGGCCAGCTCCACGAGCGCGAGCAGCAGGTACCGGTTCGAGTCGCGGATCTGACCCGGCCCGAGCGGCTCCGGGGCGCTGCGCAGCTCGCTCCCGGTCGAGAGCACCCCGACCCGGGGGCGCGGCCGTGCGAGGACCGTCTCGATCCCGACGCTCGCGAGCACCCCGAGGTGGCGTGCCCCGAGGCGGTCGCCTGCACGCGCCACGATGTCGCCGACTTGCAGATCGCCCCCGGCAGGGCGCACGTGCTCGCCCCGCGCCGGGGAGTGCAGCAACACCACCGTGCTCCCGTCCGCTGACGGCTGTGTCTCCTCGAGCATGCAGACCGCATCGGCGCCTTCGGGGATCGGGGCGCCGGTCATGATGCGCACCGCCTCACCAGGTCCGACGGCGCGATTGGGCGCGTCTCCTGCGAGGAGTGTGCCCACCACGTCGAGGGAGAGGGGCGGGGGCTCCCCGCTGGCGACCAGCGCGTAGCCGTCCATCGCCGAGCAGTCGAAGCGGGGGACGGCCTCTTCGGCGCGGACGTCCTCGGCGAGCACCAGCCCGAGCGCGCGCTCGAGCGCGACGGGGCGCGCCGGGAGCGCTCGGGCGCAGGCCACGACCGCTGCCTGCGCCTCCTCGAGGGACATCATCCTGGCGTGCCCCACTCGAAGGCGGCGTCGTAGGAAAGGCCGAGGCGGGTCAGGTCCGCCGGCGTGTCCACATCCGCGAAGCTCGCCGCGTCCACGGCCACGGACCAGTCGCGCTCCTCTGGCCGGTCCGTGCGCGGGTCCCAGGGCAGGGCCTTGATCGCCCGCTCTCCCGCTGCGGCGAGGGCGCCGGCGACCGCCAGGTCGACCGGCGACCAACGGGCGCACAGCGGCTGAGGCGAGCCGGCAACCGAGGGGATCACCGACTCGGGTCCCTTCCGGCCCACGAGGAAGGCGAGCAACGCCTCGTCGACGAAGGGAAGATCACAGGCGAGCACGAGAGCAGGGCCCAAGTGGCCGAGGGCGCGAAGCGCCCGACCGCCGCAGCCGATCGCCACGAGCGGTCCGCCCCCGAGCGGCTCCTCGCGCACCGCGGCGAGACCGGAGATCCCCGGGCCGACCTCGACGAGAGGGTGGGCGAGGCGCGAGAGCAGCTTTCCGATCCGGCGGGCGTTCGGCTCCCCGCCGACGAGCATCGAGGCCTTGTCGCGGCCCATCCGCGAGCTGGAACCGCCGGTGAGCAGGATCCCACCCACCCGCAGCTGAGGCGACGCCGGCGGCGCCGGGACGAAGCCCGCAGTGGGAAGGCCGGGCGTGTGGTGCAGCGGGGGCCCGCTCACCTGATCGCCCGTCCGTCGGGCCCGAAGCGGGGTGGGTCGAGCAGGGTCACGCCAAGCACCTCTCCAGGGGCCGCCGGCACCGAATCGAGCTCGACGGCCAGCCGTCCGCCATCCTCTCCCACTTCCAACTCCACGAGCCAGCGCGCCCCGGAGGGACGACAGGTCATCAGCCGGCCCGCGACGGGCACACCAAGCTCGAGATGGCTCCCGAGGCGGGCCCGCCCGGGATGGACCCCGATGCACTCGCCTGCTCGCGTGCCAGGCAGGAACGTCCGGTAGCCGAGCAGCTCCGCGACCTTCACCGAGGCCGGGGCGCGCACGATCTCCGCGGCGGGGCCGACCTGCAGGACCTGGCCGTGCTCCAGCAGGGCGATCTCGCCGGAGAGGGCCTGGACCTCGTCGAGGTGGTGGGCGACCGCCACCGCCGGGAGCTGGCGTGCCGCCAGCTCCTCGAGGACGAGCTCGCTCAGCTCGCGGCGCAACGGCGGCTCCAGGCCTTCGAAGGGCTCGTCGAGGAGCAGCACGTCCGGATCGGACAGCAGCAGGCGCCCGAGAGCGACGCGCTGGCGCTGGCCGCCGGAGAGGCCCGCGGGCCGGGCATCCAGCAGCGCACCGAGCCCGAGCCGGGCCGCCATGGCCTGTGCGGGCTCCAGACCCCGACCCGGGCGGGCGTAGCTCAGGTTCTCCGCCACGCTGAGATGCGGGAACAGCGCCGGCTCCTGGCGGAGCAGCCCGATCCGCCGCTCGTGGGTCCCGAGCTTGGACAGTTCCCGTCCCGCCAGGCGGATCGTGCCGCGCGCCTCGGGGACGAGACCGGCCAGCGCCTCGAGGAGGGTCGACTTGCCCGCGCCAGAGGGACCCACCAGGCCAAGACACTCGCCGGCGGCGACCTCGAGGACGACGGAGAGCGAGAAGTCGCCACGCTCGACCGAGACCTCGGCGGCGAGCGCCACCGGCCCGGTGCTCCCGGCGTGCTCGACAGGTGCTCCGGCCTGCGCCGAACGCTCAGGCGAGCGAGCGGCGGCGAGCACGGCTGCTCCATGCGTAGGCGGCGAGCGGGAGCGGGAGCGCCACCACCAACAGGACGAGCGCGTAGGGAAGCGCCGAGGACAGCCCGGTGGTCTGGAGGGTCGTCCAGATCTGCATCGGAAGCCCGTAGGGGTGGTAGGCGATGATGAGGACCGCGCCGAACGCGCCCATCGCGCGTGCCCACGCCACCGCGAGCGCCGCCGCGATGCCGGGCGCCGCCAGCGGCAGCGAGACGCGCCGCCAGGACCGCAACGGGGGGTCTCCGAGCAGCGCGGCCTGCTGTTCGAGGCGGGTGTCGACTCCCGCGAAGGCAGCCTGGACCCCGAGCACGTAGTAGGGAGCCGCCTCGTAGACCTCGGCGATCACCAGGGCGAGGAATGTGTTCGTCGCGGACAGGTGGACCCTCGCCAGCGCCTCGCCGACGGGGGTGAACGGGCCGACGAGGAAGACGAGGAGCAAGCCGAGGACGAGCGGCGGGAGCAGCAGGCTGGCGAGCAACGCCCCCTCGAACAGGCGCGGGAGCGGTAGCCGGCCGCGCGCCAGCAACCACCCGGCCGGGGTGCCGAGGAGCAGGAGCACCCCGAGCGTGATCCCTCCCGCCTCGAGTGACACCGCGAGCGGGCTGAGCGCACCCGGCGCGTCGAGTGCAGAGCGGATCTGGGAGAAGGAGAGATGAGCGAGCAGCGCGCCGATCGGGGCAAGGAGCACCAGCCACACCACCAACGCGAGCACGAGCGAGGCGACCCGGCCACCGGCCGGTCGCAGCGCTGCGAGCGCGAACCCGGTGTGCGCCGGCGGCGTCACGGCGAGGGCGGGGTCGCTCATTCCCGGCGCTCGCCCGAGAACTCCTCGTGGACGACCGTGCCGTCCGCCAAGCGGCGCCACGTACCGGTGCGCCCGCCCGTCTTCTCCAGCAGGGTCGCGTCCTCGATGACCATCGTGCGATCGCGGGACTTGCAGGACGCGTAGACGGTGAGCGCTGCGGCCATGCAGGCGGTCAACGCCTCGATCTCGACGCCGGTGCGATCACGGGCCGCCGCGCGCGCCTCGATCTCGATCTCGGCCTCGCCGACGACAAAGTCCACCGTGACGTCTCCGAGCAGCACCTTGTGGCACAGCGGCACGAGCTCGGGAGTCGACTTCGCGGCCATGAGACCAGCGACACGCGCAGCTACGAGCACGGTCCCGGCGGTGCCCGCCACGATCGCCGCCGCGGTCTCCGGTGCCATCGTGATCCGACAGCGCGCCACCGCCTGGCGAGCGGTCGTCGGCTTGGCCGACACGTCCACCATGTGGGCCTCGCCCCGCTCATTCAGGTGCGTCAGCCGATCCTGCTCCGGCATGTCCACCTCCTCCGGGCCACGTTACGCTCCGACGGTGGTGACCACGGCGACGGAATGGCTGGAGAAGTACGCCGGGCGCCTCGGCATCGCCCCGCCCGCTCCTGAAGAGCTCGAGCAGCTGCTGGCACTGGCGGGCACCGCCGCGCACGCCTCCGAGCGCATCGCTGCTCCCCTCTCGTGCTGGCTGGCCGCCGCGTCAGGTGTCACAACCGAGGCGGCGCTCACCGCGGCGCGACAGCTCGCCGCGGAGCTGGAGGAACCGCCTCAGCGTCCCGCGAGCACCCGCTCGGGCCAGGAGTAGACGTTCGCCCGGTCCCCCCGGGCGAAGGCCACCAGCGTCACCCCGAGCAGGCGCGCCGTCTCGACGGCGAGGCTGGAGGGAGCCGAGACGGCCACCAGCACGGGAAAGCGCCCGACCGCCGCCTTCTGCACGATCTCGAAGCTGACCCGCCCCGAGACGACGAGCACCGGCGGCTCCATCTCGGGCGCCTCGAGGATCTGCCAGCCGAGCAGCTTGTCGACGGCGTTGTGGCGCCCGACGTCTTCTCGCACCGCGAGCGGCTCGGCACCGGCGAACAGCCCCGCCGCGTGCACGCCGCCGGTGGCGTCGAAGACCGGCTGTGAGCCGCGCAGCGCCCCGGGGAGCCCGAGAAGGGTGCTCGCGGGGATCGGTTGTGAGAGCGGCAGCGGAGCGCACCGGCTTGCGAGCTGCTCCATCGAGGAGGTCCCGCACACCCCGCAGCTCGCGCTGACCGGGAAGCTCCTTGGGGTGACCTCGACCGGATGGGCGAGATCGACGGTCACCACGTTGTGGCGCTGCTCGCCGGCGTCCACGCAGTAGCGCACGGAGCGAAGCTCGTCGGGGCCGGTCAGGATGCCCTCCGAGAACAGGAAGCCGACCGCGAGCTCGAAGTCGTTGCCAGGGGTTCGCATGGTCACCGCGACTGGGACCGACGCCTCCCCGGGGGAGGCCAGCCGGATCTCGAGCGGCTCCTCTCCGACCACGGTCTCGGGCCATTGCAACGCCCGCTCGCCGCGCAAGGCGAGCACCTGGACCGAGGCGGTGGCGCGCGATCCCGTCACGCTCAGCCTCCTGACACCGGAGGCACGACCGCCACCTCGTCCCCTTCGGCGATGGGCGTGGCACCGCCTTCCGCCGGCAGTCCGTTCAGCCAGAGCTGGGAGCGGGCGAGCACGGCGGCGAGCTCCGGCCCCCCGAGAAGAGTGAGCTCTTCGACGACTTCGGCGAGGCGAACGGCTGCGACCTCACAGCTCGACGCTCCGAACGCGACCCGGGCGGGTCCGAAGAGCCGGACGGTCGCCACTCAGCCGCCGATCATCGACATCGAGCGGCGGGGCCGCAAGAACGCCGGCGTGTCGATCCCATGCCCAGCACGCTTGTCGGCGACGGCACCGCGGAGCACCTCGGCAAGCTGCTCGTCGGTGGCCCCGGAGCGAAGAAGGCTCCGAAGCGAGCGCTCCTCGTCCGAGAACAGGCAGTTGCGCACCGCTCCGTCCGCGGTCACACGGAGGCGGTTACAGGTGCCGCAGAACGGCTGGGTGACGGTTGCGATGACCCCGATCTCGCCGCCTCCGTCCGTGAAACGGAAGCGGTCGGCCGGGGCCGGGTCGCCCTCGCGGCCCGCCGGCTCGAGCGGCCAGCGGGCCCCGATGCGCTCGAGCACCTCAGCGGAGGGGACCACCCGGTCGCGACGCCAGGCGCCCCCGGCGTCGAGCGGCATGAACTCGATGAAGCGAACGACGCGTCGGTGCTCGCGGGCGAACTCGGCGAAGTCGAGCACCTCGTCGTCGTTGACGCCCCGCATCAGCACGACGTTGACCTTGAGCGGAGACAGGCCAGCGGCCTCTGCGGCCTCCATGGCCGACAGCACCTGGGCGAGCCGGCCGCGCCGGCGCACCTCGCCGAAGCGGTCCTCGCGAAGCGAGTCGCAGCTCACGTTGACCCGCTGCAGGCCGGCCGCCGCCAGCGGCGCGGCGAGAGCGGCGAGCCGGGTGCCGTTGGTGGTGAGCGAGAGGTCCTCGAAGCCGAGCTCGGCGAGGCCGGCGATGACCTCGACCACATCGGAGCGCACGAGCGGCTCACCACCGGTCACCCGGACCGAGCGCACCCCGAGCGAGCGAGCCACCGCGGCGATGCGCAGCAGCTCGTCGAGCGTCAGCAGCTCGTCACGGGGACGGAAGCGCACCCCTTCTTCGAGGCAGTAGGTACAGCGCAGGTTGCAGCGGTCGGTGATCGAGAGCCGCAGGTCGTCGTGGACCCGGGAGAAGCCGTCGACCAGGGGGGCGGACTTGACGGGCGCCACCGGCGGGGCGCTCACGTGCTGGCGCCAGGAAGCGCCGGCACGCCGACGGCGTGGTCGTCCTCGCTCCAGCCCTCTCCACCCGACCAGGTCTCGTACTTCCAGATGGGCGCCCGCTCCTTTACGGCGTCGATCGCCCAGCGTGCGGCCGCGAAGGCCTCCTCGCGATGCGGTGCGCTGGCGATCACGACGACCGCCGCCTCGCCGACGGCGAGGGTTCCCAACCGGTGCAAGAGCGCCAGGCGGCCGAGAGCCGGCCAGCGCCGCCTGGCCTCGCCAGCGAGCTCGCCGAGGACCCGCTCGACTCCTTCGGAGTACGCCTCGTAGTGGAGACGCTCCACCGAGGGGCGCCCCGGCGCATGGTCGCGGACGTTGCCGCAGAAGCACACGACGGCGCCGTCACCGGGCAAGGCCGAGGCCCAGGCCAGGGCCTCGGCAACCGGCAGGCTCTCGGGCGAGAGGCCCAGCCAGTCCATCCGGTCGCCAAGGGGTGGGGCCATGACCATGACGCTACCCCCGCCCCGGCGCGGCGACGCCTAGGGCCGTCGCCGCGACCAGGTCGTCTGGTGAATAGTGCCCGTGAGATCGGGCAGTGACGCTGCGAGCACGTGCAACTAGGCTGAGCCCGACAATGGTGGCGGATCGCCTTCCCCGACCGATCCGAATCGTCCTGGCGATGGCGCTCGTCTCGTGCCTCGGATCAGGCCTCACCCTGCCGTTCCTGCTCGTCTACCTCCATGACGTGCGCCACATCACCCTTGCCGCCACCGGGCTGCTCATCGCGCTGCCCGCCGTGGTCGGGCTGGTGGCGACGCCCGCCACAGGCGCTCTGATCGACGCGCTGGGCGCCCGCAACGTCTGTGGCGGCGCGATGGTGGCCGCGGCCGGCGGGAGCGCCCTTTTGGTCACGGCGCACGCCGCGCCCAGCGCGGTCATCCCGCTCCTGCTGCTCGGCGTGGGCGAGGCGGGCATCGCCACGGGCGTCAACACGCTTTTCGCCCAGCTCCTGGCCGACCCGGCCCGCCAGGTACGTGCCTTCTCGATCCAGTTCACCCTCGTCAACGCAGGCCTCGGCATCGGTGCGCTGGTCGCCGGAGAGCTGGTCTCCCTCCACCGGCCGGGAACCTTCACCCTCCTCTACCTGCTCGATGCCCTGACCTTCCTGCTGCCGGCGATTGCGTGCCTCGCCATCAGGGTGCCGTACCAAGCGGTCGCGCCAATGCGCGAGCCGCGCGTTGACCGAGAGACCACTCGGGGCCTGGTCGGGCGCTACGGCGAGGTGCTGGGCCACGCCACCTTCGTGCGCTACGCCCTGCTCCTCGGTGCCATCTACCTCGTCGGTTACGCGTCGCTCGACGCCGGCTTCGTCGGGTTCTCCACCGAGGTCGCCCGGGTCAGCCCTCGCCTTGTCGCCGACAGCTTCGCGGTGAACACCGCGGTGATCGTCTGCCTGCAGCAGCTGGTCACCCGATGGATCACGAAGCGACGTAGGAGCGCCGCCCTGGCCGCCTCAGCGGCGGCCTTCGGCGCGGCGTGGATCGTGGCGTGGGCGGCGTCCCAGTTCCCCGGCTCCAACCTCGACAAGGGCCTCATCCTTGCCTTCGGGGCGGTGTTCGCGGTCGGCGAGATGACGCTCAGCCCGGTGCGCAACGTCGTCGTCAACGCGCTCGCAACCGACCGGCTGCGCGGCAGGTACAACGCCACGAGCTGGTGCGCAATCCAGCTCGCCAACATCGTCGCGCCCGCGCTCATCGGGGTCATGCTCGGAGCCCATCTGGGCCGGTCGATGGTCCTCGGTCTGGCGGTGCTTGCCGGCCTGGTCGCGGCCGTCGCCTACCGCTTCGGGCGCCAGCTCTCCCCCGAGCAGGACAACCGGGCCCTCATCGGCGCCTTCGCTGCCCCGATCGGCGCCGGCGAGGGTGCAACCGGGACGGACGACCCACCAGCTTGCGGCTCGGACGACGACTGGTGACGAGCAGGCGTCTACTCGGCCGGTAGACGCCGCCGGGCCGCCCGCACGGCGTTGCTGAGCAGCATCGCCCGGGTCATCGGCCCTACCCCTCCGAGACGGGGAGAGAGCCAGCCCGCGACCTCGGCCACCTCGTCCTGCACATCGGAGAGGACCCGGCGGCCGTCCCAGGAGACCCCCGCAGCGACGACCGCGGCGCCGGGTCGGACCATGTCCGAGGTGACGAGCCCAGGACTGCCTGCGGCGGCCACGACGACGTCGGCTCGGCGCACGTACTCGGCCAGGTCCGACACGCCGGTGTGAACGACGGTCACCGCGGCGTTGCAGCCTGGCCGCTTCAAGGAGAGCAGGAGCGCGAGCGGCCGGCCGATGGTGAGGCCCCGACCAATGATCACCACATGGCGCCCCTCGACGGGCACCTCGTAGGCAGAGAGCAGCTCCACGATCCCGGCGGGCGTGCAGGGAAGTGGTCCGGGCGCGCCCATCACCAGCCGGCCCAGGTTGACCGGGTGCAGCCCGTCGACATCCTTGTCCGGGTCGACGGCCATCAGCACCGCCTCTTCGTCGAGATGCGCGGGGAGGGGCAGCTGGACGAGGTAGGCGTCCACCTCGGGGTCGGCGTTGAAGCGGGCGACCACGGCCTCGAGCTCTGCCTGGGTGACGTCCGCCGGGAGGTGCTCGTGCGCCGAGGCGATGCCGACGGCGGCGCAGTCGGCGTGCTTCATCGCCACGTACCGAGCGCTCGGCCCGTCGTCGCCGACGAGGATGGTCCCGAGCCCGGGCACCACGCCCCTCGCCGCCATCGCCGCCACCTCCTCGGTGAGCTCGGCGCGGATACGGGAAGCGAGCGCCTCGCCGTCGAGGACCGTGGCGGTCATCGGCCGGCCCTCGGGCGGAACGGTGCTGGCAGCCGGCACAGATAGAGCCGGGACGGGTCGGGGGAGAGCGGCACGGTCCCACGCTACGCCACGGCCTGCTGGCAGCGGCGTGGTTCGACGGCAGCCAGCAGCGGGCACGCACCGGAGGTCCAGGAGGTGCGCGATGAGCGAGCAGATGGCGCCGGCGGCTGCGCCCGAGCGTGATGGAGCCACCTACATGACAGAAGCGCCCCAAGGGCGGGTGCCCAGGGTCCCTGCGGTGGTGACGCTCCGGCCCATCGCGTCCGCGCTTCCGGTCGGCTTCTTCGGGCTGGTGGTGGCGGCGACCATCAGCGGCGTCCAGCTCCTCGGCATCCTTCCCCAGGCGGCCTCCAAGGCGATCGGGCTCCTGCTCCTCGCGACCGTCCTCGTCCAAGTGGTCGGCGGGATCGCCTCCATCGCAGGGCGCGAAGTCATCGCGGCGACCCTCATGCTCACCTTCGCCGGCACCTGGCTCGTCACCGCGCTCGTCTTCCTCGTCCACCCGACAGACGGCCTGATCTCGCTCGGGATCTGGTACTTCGCCCTCTGCCCGGTGATCATCTGTCTCATCAGCGCGGGAACGGCGAAGCTCGCCCTCGCCCTCGTGCCGATGACCGGCCTGCCGTCGTTCCTGCTCACGGCCGTCTACCTCGTCTTCGGCGGCAAGGGCGTCGGCCAGGCAGCGGGGGTGCTCACCCTCGCCCTCGCTGTGGTGGCCCTCTACGCCGGGCTCGCCCTGCTCCTCGAGGACGCCCGGCGCCGCACGGTGCTTCCTACGTTGCGGCGGGGAAAGATGCGCCGGGCCTTCACCGGTGACTTCGCCGACCAGCTCAGCGACATCGAGCACGAAGCCGGGGTGCGCGAATACCTCTGAGCGCGACGCTCAGTGGCGGAAGTGGCGCTCCCCGGTCATGACCATCGCCACGCCACGCTCGTCGGCCGCAGCCACGAGCTCGTCGTCTCGCAGCGACCCGCCCGGCTGGACGACCGCGCTCACCCCGGCGTCGACCACGGCGTCGAGGCCGTCACGGAAGGGGAAGAAGGCGTCGCTCGCAGCGGCGCCGCCCGCGGCGCGCCCTGCGGCGCGTCGAGCAGCGATCGCCGCGGAGTCGACCCGGTTCTGCTGACCACAGCCGATCCCGTAGGCGACTCCGCCCTTCGCCAGCACGACGGCGTTGGAGGAGGTCCGGGCGCAGACCCTCCAGGCGAGCTCGAGGTCGTCCCACTGCTCCTCGGTGGGAGCCACCTTGGTGACCACCCGCCACTCCGAGCGCGCGGACAAGAAGCGGTCCGGCTCCTGGACGAGGAAGCCCCCGCCGATGGGGCGCAGTCCGAGTCGCTCGGGCTCGGGGGCCGGGGCCGAGAGGGCGCGCATGTTCTTGCGCTTGGAGGACAGAAATGCCGCCGCCTCGGGGGTGATGTCCGCGGCGACGAGGACATCGGCGACCGGGTTGGCGACGATCGCCTCGGCGAGCGCCAGGTTCACGGTGCCCGGCAGGGCGACGATGCCGCCGAAGGCCGACATGGGGTCGACGGCGAAGGCCTGCGCGTAGGCGGAGGCGAGGTCCGAGGCGACCGCTGCGCCGCAAGGGTTGGCGTGCTTGACCACGACCGCCGATGAACCGCCTCGCGACAGCTCGAGCAGCTCGTGCGCCAGGCGCCACGCCGCCTCGGCATCGAAGAGGTTCAGGTACGACATCTCCTTGCCGCTGTGCTGCACGACACCGTCCCACCAGCCGGGAGGCCCTCCCACGTAGCCGTAGCGGGCGCCGACCTGGTGGGGGTTCTCCCCGTAGCGCAAGGACTGGCGACGCTCGAGGGAGAGATGGAGCGTCGGCGGTAGCGCAGAGGGCCCTGCGCCGGGGGACGTGTCCGAGCCGGGAGCGTCCTCGCTGTCCAACCAGGCGACGATTGCCGCGTCGTACGCGGCGGTGTGGGCGAAGGCCGCCCGGGCCAGCCGCCGGCGGGTCGCCGGCAAAACGGCCCCTTCCCTACGCAGCTCGTCGAGGACCTCGCCGTAGTCAGCGGGATCGACCACCACGGCGACGTGGTCGTGGTTCTTCGCCCCCGCCCGCACCATCGTCGGGCCTCCCACGTCGATCATCTCGACCGACGGCTCCGACCGGAACGGGTAGAGGTTGCAGGCAACGAGGTCGATCGGGTCGATGTCCCGCTCGGCGAGCGCCTCGAGGTGCTCGGGCTTGGAGCGGTCCGCGAGGATGCCGCCGTGGATCGTCGGGTGCAGCGTCTTCACCCGGCCGTCCAGCATCTCGTCGGCGCCGGTGACCTCGGCGACCTCCCGGTGCGGGATGCCCGCATCGGCGAGAGCCCGCGAGGTCTTTCCGCTCGCCACCAGCTCGAAGCCGAGCTCGTGGAGCCCCCGCGCAAAGGCCTCGAGCCCCGTCTTGTCGTACACCGAGAGCAGCGCCCTCACAATCGTTCCCCTTCCCCGTCCTTCGACGGTGACTCGTCTCGACCGAGCGCGAGCTCGTCGGCGAAGCGGCGGACCGCCTCGGGATAGAGCCGCCGTTCGACTGCCTTGATCCGCTCGTGCAGGCTGGCCTCAGTGTCGTCTTCGAGGACCGGCACCGCCTCCTGGGCGAGGATGGGCCCGTCATCGACCTCCAAGGTCGCCACGTGCACCGTGCACCCGGTGACCTTCACGCCGGCGGCGAGGGCGGCGGACACTGCGTGCCAGCCCTTGAACGCCGGGAGCAGCGCGGGATGGGTGTTGAGGACCGTCCCGGGATACGCGCGGTGCAGCGCCGAGCCGACCACGGTGCCAAAGCCCGCCATGGCGAGCATCCCGACGCGGTAGGGGGCGAGTGCAGCGACGACGCGCTCGGTGTAGGCCTCTCGGTCGAAGTCGCTCCCGAAGTCGGTGCGCTCGACGAGCTCGACGGGCACCCCGGCGCGCTCGGCCACCTTGGCGGCGGGGCAGGGCCGGTCCAAAAGGACCACGGCGATCGGGAGCTCCGCGTCGTCGAGCAGCGCCTCCAAGATGGTGCCCGTCCCCGACGCGAGCACCCCGATCCGCACTACGGCAGGCTACCAGCGGGCCGCAGGGCGCCCCCGACCGCCCGGCCGCGAGCGGCTGGGCTCTGCCGGGAGGCCGGCGAACGCGACCGGTCGCCACAGCCCTTACGATTTCGTCATGTCGCGCATACTGAAGCCCGGTACGTCTTGGTGGGAGACCTACGCCCGCTGCGTCCGAGTTGCCCCGGAGGCCTTCGACTCCGACCGCCTCCGCAACCTGTCGGGGGGCGAGTGGCGCCGAAGCGGCGTACCGGGAGACCACGTCTCCCCCGTCGACGGATCCCCGATCCCGGGGCCTCCGCGGATCTCCTACGACGAGGCCGTGACGGCGGTGGCGATGGCCCGGGACGCCCACGAGGCCTGGGGCAAGGTGGACCTCGACGAGCGCCGGGCCCGGGTGACCGCGGCGTTGGACCTGATGGCGGAGCACCGCGACCTGCTCGCGCTCTTGCTCGTGTGGGAGATCGGAAAGCCGTGGCGGCTCGCCTGCGCCGATGTGGACCGAGGGCTTGACGGCGCCCGCTGGTACGTCCGGGAGATCGAGAACCACCTGCGCATGGGGACCGACGCCGAGCGGCGCCCGCTCCCGGGGCCGGTGTCCAACATCGCCAGCTGGAACTACCCGATGAGCGTCCAGGTCCACGCCGAGCTCGTCCAGGCGCTCGCCGGCAACGCCGTGATCGCGAAGACCCCCTCCCAGGGCGGCTTCCACTGCCTGACGCTGGCCCACGCCTTCATGGCGCGAGCCGGCCTGCCGGTCACCTTGGTGTCCGGGGTCGGCGCCGAGCTCGGCGAGGCGCTCATCCGCTCGGAGGGGATCGGTGCCCTCGCATTCGTGGGAGGCCGCGCCAACGGTCGACTGGCGGCCACTGCGCTCGCCGACACGGGCCGACGCCACATGCTCGAGCAGGAGGGGCTGAACACCTGGGGCATCTGGGACTTCTCGGACTGGCCGGTGCTGGCCCAGCACATCCGCAAGGGCTTCGAGTACGCGAAGCAGCGCTGCACGGCCTACCCGCGCTACGTCGTCCAGCGGCGGCTCTTCCCCGCCTTCCTCGAGGCGTACCTGCCGGTGCTGCGCGACCTGCGCTTCGGACATCCGCTTGCGGTGGAATCCGCCGACGAGCCGCTGCCGGAGTTGGACTTCGGCCCGGTCATCCACGCCTCGAAGGCGATGGACCTTGCGGCACGCTTCGAGGAGGGCACCCGCGGAGGCGGGGTGCCGCTGTTCCACGGCTCGCTGTCCGCCGGTTCGTTCCTCGCCGGACAGGACCTCAGCGCGTACGTGGCACCGGCGTGCATCCTCGCCCCGCCCGCCTCCTGGTCACTCCAGCACGCCGAGCCGTTCGGCCCGCTCGATTCGATCGTCATCGTCGACACCGAGTCCGAGCTCTTGGCCCAGATGAACGCGTCGGCCGGATCGCTCGTGGCGAGCATCGCCACCGACGACCTGGACTTCGCGGCGCGCGTCGCCGAGCACCTGCAGGCGTTCAAGGTCGGCGTCAACCGGCCCCGCAGCCGGGGGGACCGCGAGGAGGTCTTCGGCGGGCTCGGAGCCTCGTGGAAGGGCGCCTTTGTCGGAGGAGAGCTCCTCGTGCACGCCGTCACCTACGGCCCCAACGGCGCGGACGAGCAGCTCTTCGGGAACTTCCCCGCCTACTCGCTGCTCCCCGCCCGCTGAGCCCTTCGCTGCCATCTGGTCGCGACGACAACCGATCGAGCCTCGGGCGGGCGGTCCGTCAGGCGCGACCGCGCCGCAGGCCCGGCGCGGCTCATGCCAGCTCGGCGACCACCCCGGCCATCAGCTCCCCCGCTTCGGTTGGGTTCTTCGCCACGAGCACCCCGGCCTGCGAGAGCGCGGCCATCTTGGCCGCCGCGGTTCCCTTGGAGCCCGAGACGATGGCACCCGCGTGCCCCATCTTGCGTCCGGGAGGAGCCGTGACTCCGGCGATGTAGGCGATGACGGGCTTGTCCATCTCCGAGGCGATGAACTCTGCGGCCCGCTCCTCCTCCACCCCGCCGATCTCGCCGATCATGATCACGGCGCGGGTCTCGGGGTCGGCCTGGAAGGCGGCGAGGCAGTCGATGAAGTTCGTGCCCGGCACCGGGTCTCCGCCGATCCCGACTCCGGTGGTCTGGCCGATCCCTTTTTGGGTGAGCTCGTAGAGCGCTTGGTAGAAGACCGTTCCTGAGCGGCTCACGAGGCCCACGGGCCCCCCGGGAAGGGCGATGTCGTCCGCGGTGATCCCGATGTTGGCCTTGCCGGGGCTGATGATCCCCGGGCAGTTCGGTCCGAGCAGGCGCGTGCCCGGGAAGAACCGCCGCAGCGTCGCCGAGACCCGTGCCTCGTCCTGGGCGGGGATGAACTCGGTGATGCACACCACGAAGGGGATGCCCGCCTCGGCGGCCTCGAGGATGGCGCTCGGCGCCCCGGAAGGGGGCACGGCGATGAACGAGGCGTTCGCACCGGTCTCGGCGACCGCCTCGGCGACCGTCGCGTACACGGGGATGCCCTGGATGTTCTCGCCACCGCGCTTGGGGTTGGTGCCCGCCACCACCTGGGTCCCGTAGGCACGGTTGCGCAGGCCGTGGTAGGCGCCCTGGCTGGTGGGGCTGAGGCCCTGGATGACGACCTTGGTGTTCTCGTCGACGAAGATGCTCATGCCACACCCGTTCTCGCCAGTTCGCTGGCCCGTCTCGCTGCCTCGAGCATGGTCGGGAGCGAGACGAGCTTGTCCGAGGCGTGCTCGGCGAGGATCGCCCGGCCCTGCTCGGCGTTCGTCCCGTCCAGGCGGATCACGATCGGCGCGTCGATCTGGACCCGGGCGAGCGCCTGGACGATCCCGTTCGCCACCTCCTCGCCCCGGGTGATCCCCCCGAAGACGTTGACGAAGATCGACCGCACCTTCTCGTCGGTGTTGATCACCTCGAGGGCGTTCGCCATCACCGCGGCGCTGGCGCCACCGCCGATGTCGAGGAAGTTCGCCGGCTTGCCACCGACCTGCTCGACGACGTCGCACGTGCTCATGGCCAGTCCCGCCCCGTTTGCGATGATCCCCACGTCGCCGTCCAGGCCGACGTACTGCAGGCCCTTCTCCTTGGCGAGACGGTCGCGCGGGTCGAGCTCTTCGAGGTTCGAGTAGGCGTCCCAGTCTGGGTGGCGAAAGCTGGCCGCGTCGTCCAGGGTGACCTTTGCGTCGAGCGCATGGACCCGGCCGTCGGGGGTGAGGATGAGGGGGTTGATCTCCACGAGATCAGCGTCGCCTTCGACGTAGCAGCGATAGAGCTCGACGAGCACGCCAGCCACGCCTTCGACGGCCTCCTCGTCGATCCCCGCTTCCCGGGCGAGCGCGAGGGCCGCAGCCGGCTCCAGCCCGTCCAGCGGGTCGATGTGGAGCCGGGCGATCGCCTCGGGCTCCTCCTCGGCGACTTGCTCGATGTCGACGCCGCCGCGGGCCGAGACCATGGCGAGGTGAAGCTTCGCCGCACGATCGAGGGTGAAGCTCGCGTAGTACTCCTTCGCGATGTCGGAAGCCTTCTCGATCCAGAGCCTCTTCACCACGTGGCCCTTGATGTCGAGACCGAGCACCGCCTCCGCGCTCGAGCGCGCCTCGTCGCGGTTCGCAGCGAGACGGATGCCTCCCGCCTTTCCCCGGCCGCCCACCTGCACCTGCGCCTTCACCACCACGGGGTAGCCGAGGCGCTCGGCGGCCTCGACGGCATCCTCGACGGTGTCGGCCACCTCGCCCGGTGACACCGGGATCCCGAAGCGGGCGAAGTACTGCTTTCCCTGATACTCGTAGAGGTCCACGAAATCAGCCTCCTCGGCTCGACCGCCGGATACTACGCAGGCCACCTTTCCTGGCGACAGTTGGGGCGAACGGCGCCACGAGTGCGGCGGGGCTCCGAGCCCCCCGGGAAACACCGTCCCAGGCCGCTGGCCAGGGGCCAGCTACGATCTTGGCGGTGACCCAAGAGGTGGAGGCCTCGGCCGCCACGACCGAGAGCGTCGCTGCCGTCGTCGCCCCCACCCCGCTCGCCGGGTCCGATCCGCTCGCTGTCCCACAAGTCGAGGAACGCGCCGAGCCACCCGTCGGCTCGGGACCGGTCCCGCCTCGCGAGTCGAGGTGGAGGTGGACGGGGGCTCCACGTTGGCTCGGGCACGTCGCCCCGCTGATCGCCGGACTTCTCGGGGCCGGCCTCGCCGCGTACAACCTCACCCGGCCCGAGGGGCTGCACGGGGTCGTGCAGTACGACGATGGCGTCTACTACGGCTCCGCGCTGCGTCTCGTGGCAGGGGTCCTTCCCTACCGGAGCTACGTGTTCGTGCAGCCGCCGGGCATCTCGCTGCTCATGGCGCCGGTCGCGCTGTTGACCCACGGGGCAGGTGCGGCCGAGGGACTGGCCGTGGCCCGGGTGATCACCGCAGTGGTGGTGGGCCTGAACGCCTTGCTCGTCGCCCAGCTCCTGCGCCACCGCGGCCTCGCCGCGTCCCTCGGTGGAGGGATCGCCCTTGCGGTGTTCCCGGGAGCGTTCTTCGCAGACCGCACGCTCTTGCTCGAGCCCTACCTCGTGCTGTTGTGCCTCGTCGCGGCCCGGCTGGCATTCCGGTCGGGCCAGCTCGCCCGGCCCGGGCGTCTCATCGCGGCGGGCGCCTTCATGGGATTTGCCGGCACCGTGAAGACCTGGGCGATCCTTCCGGCGGTCGCGCTGGCCCTTTGTGCGGCGTTCCCGAACCCTGATCGCTCGAACGGCGGCGTGCGCCGCGGGCTGTTCCCGGTGCTGGCGGGGACGGTGGGCGGCTTCGCGGTCACCTGCGAGCCCTTCATCGCCGTCGCCCCCGCCGCGTTCTGGCGAGAGGTGGTCACCTCACAGCTCGTCCGATCGCACGGGACGGCGAGCCTGGCCAGCCGGCTCCCTGTGCTCGCCGGCGCCGTGGGGATCGAGCATGTGAACGTCTCCTTGAGACAGGGAGAGGCCATCGCCCTTGTGCTCGCCGCGGTGCTGGTGGCGGGGAGCGCGCTCCCCGCCTTCGCCGGCCGCGGGGATCGCCTGGAGGTCTTCGCTCTGCTCGGCGCGGCGGTCAGCCTGGCGGCGGTCACCGTTTCCTCGGAGTTCTACAACCACTACGCCTACTTCCCCGCCGCGTTCTGTGCCCTCGTGCTGGGCTACGCCCTCGGGCGGGGCGCGGAGCTGGCCGCCCTCGGGGCGACGGCGGTGATCTGGGGGCGCGCCGCTCGAGGAAGCGCCCGCGCCGGAGGAGTGCGTCTCGCCGGCGCCCTCGTGCTGGGCGCCGCGACGGTGTTCGGACTGGTCCGCCTGTTGCCGAGCGAGTCGCACTTTGATGCCAACAAGTCCGCGAGCACCCGGGACCCGGGTCTCGCCATCGACCTCGCGGTGCCGAGGAGCGCTTGCACGATCTCGGACGCGGCGGTGCTCCTCGTGGCCGCCAATCGCATGAGCGGCTCTCACGGCGGCTGCCCCCAGTTCATCGACGCCACCGGCGAGTGGCTGGTCGTGTCGCCCAAGCACCCGGCTCTCGGCTGCGGACCGGTGGACCCGTCCCTCGTGGCGATCTGGAGCAAGTGGCTCTCGCAAGCCTCGTTCTTCGTCCAGTCGGGCACTGCGGCCAACCGGATTCCTTGGACGACAGGGCTCCGGGCCCAGCTGCACCGTGAGTTCGAGCGCGTCCCGGACCCCGGCGCCATGGTCTACGTCCGGCGCAGCTATCCGGGTGCCGCGGCGCTCATGTCCCCGGCCAGGTGGACCCTCCCGGCCCTCGCGGCGCGGGGATGGGTCCCGAACCCGGGCCCTCCGAGGCCCGCCAAGCCGCCCTCTCGCTGCCCTGTCCGCGCGGCCGTCTCGCGCTGAAGCGGGCTCAGCCGGGCGCGCCCGCATGGGCGCTCGCGCACGAGCGCGACGTCAGCACCGCTCCAGGCGGAGATGGGTCACCGAAGCGGTGCTCACGTGCTCGATGCAGCGGTAGGTGGCGTCGTTGATCTGGGGACTGACGAAGAGCCGCTCGCCCGACCCGAGGAGGACCGGGACGATCACGAGATGCGCCTCGTCGACGAGACCCGCTGCGAGGTACTGACGAACCGTGGCGGCGCCGCCGCCGATGAGCACGTCTTGTCCCTCGGCCGCGGCGAGCGCTTGTTCGAGCGCGTCGAGGATCCCGGTTGGCACGAAGGAGAAGGTCGTGCCGCCCTCCATCTCGATCGGGGGGCGGGGATGGTGGGTGAGCACGAAGACCCGATGGTGATAGGGCGGGTCGCTTCCCCACCATCCCGTCCAGGGCTCTCCGGTCTTCCAAGGACCCCGGACCGGGCCGAACATGTTCCGGCCCATGATCGTCGCTCCGATCCCTTCGTCGCGTGCCGAGACGAGGACGTCGTCGACCGACGTGGTGCCCCCCTGCAGGCCCCGGAGACGGCGCCCGTAGCGGGTCTCGAAGACCCACTCGTGCAGCTTGGACCCGCCACGGCCGAGCGGATGCTCGCGGTCCTGTCCCGCCCCGGCGGCGTACCCGTCGAGCGAGAGCGAGAACCCGTGCACGCGAACCTTGGCCATGGGCCCTCCAATACCGCGGTGACTGCTTAAGCGTAGCGCTTTCGTGCGTATAGTGAAGCATGTGACTAACTATCTCGGTGGGCTCGACCGGGTCCTCCACGCGCTCGCCGATCCCTCCCGACGGGCCATCGTCGAACAGCTCGCGCTCGGTCCGACCTCGGTCAGCAAGCTCGCCGCTCCCCTGCCGATGTCGCTCCCCTCGGTCCTTCAACACCTCGCAGTGCTCGAGCAGTCGGGCCTCGTGCGCTCGGACAAAGTCGGCCGGGTGCGCACCTGTCACCTGCAGCCCGCCCCGCTGCGAAGGGCCGAGGCCTGGATCTCCGAGCAGCGCACCGAGTGGGAAGGGCGCCTCGACCGACTGGGCCAAGAGCTCGCCGGCCAACCCGTCGAACAGCCCGACCAACAACTTGGAGGACCTCGTGTCTGAGCACACCGTGACGCATGCCACCTTCACCCTCGAGCGCCGCTACCCGCCTCCGCCCGAGAGAGTGTTCGCGGCATGGTCCGACGAGGCCACCAAGCGCCGATGGTTCGCCAAGGACGCACCCGGCTACCGCCTGGACTTTCGAGTGGGGGGCGTCGAGCGACACGAGAACACCCACGACGGGTTGGCGATCACCTGGGAGTCGCTCTATCGCGACCTCGTCGAGAACAGGCGCATCGCCTACACGTCGGTGCTCCTCATGGGCGACCGGCTCGCCACGATGTCCCAGACGACGGTCGAGATGACCGACGTCGACGGCCACACCCGACTCGTGCTCACCGAGCAGGGAGCCTTCCTCGACGGTCATGAGCTGCCCGCGTGGAGAGAAGAGGGGACGGCCGCCTGGCTCGACCCCTTGGGCGCCCTTTTGCTACGCGGTGATCAATAAGGCCTTCCCTTCCTTTCTCGCATCGACGCGTTGCGGTTCGACTCGCTGTCGTCGATGCGCCTCGGGCGCCGCCGACATCGGCCGTGGCCGAGCCACGTCGCCGGCCGCCCTACGACGCGGGCGCCGATCGCTCCTGTGGCCGAGCGGTGGCGGCGCGGGAGTGTCGAAGCTTCAGGCGCGCTTGAGGGGGGTGGCGGTGAGCAGGAACCGCTTGGTGCCCTGGCGAGGAAAGGCGATCGATGCCTCGGCCCGGTCGCCCTCGCCGCGGACCTCGAGGACCGTGCCCTCGCCCCACCGCGCGTGGACGACCGCGTCGCCCGGGGCGAGGCCGAGCTGTTCGGCCCCGGTCGAGGCGGCAGGGCGGGCGGCTGACGGCACCCGCCCGCCAGTTCCCGATCCGGCGCCACCGGCGCCACCCTGGGCCCACAGGCCGGCGCGTCCGCCCCATGCCGCCTCTCGCAGGCTGCCCCCCGAGCCGTAGGGGGTGCCGCCCCCGAAGG
>JAODBN010000337.1 GCA_025463965.1 Acidimicrobiaceae bacterium | reverse complement strand
CGGTGGTGAAGTACCTCGCCGACACCATCGGCGTGATGTATCTCGGAAAGCTGGTGGAGGTGGGTCCCAGTACAGCGATCTACGAGCATCCCGCCCACCACTACACCGCAAGCCTGATCGACGCGATCCCACTGCCATCCCCAGAAGCTGAGCGGGCAAAGAGCGGCGAGACGGTCCGCGGCGAGCTCCCGAGCGCCATCGCGCCGCCTTCCGGATGCCGATTTCGCACCCGCTGCCCCCGGGCGGAGCAGCTCTGTGCCGAGAAGGAGCCGCCGCTCGTGTCGTTCGGGCCCGCGCACCGTGCTGCCTGTCACTTCCCGCTCGAGCGGCCATTGGCCGACGGAGAACCGGTGAGCGTCGGGGCGCGGCCCCCCGAGGCAGCGGCAGAGTTAACCTAGATTTAAAGGGGAAATTGCCCGCCGAACAGGTCTTTCGTCGTGCGGGTTGCTTGCGTTCGGGGGAGCGGTTCGCGATACTGCTGCATTCGGACAACCTGTAGTACACAGGATATAGGCGATATAACAGCGGCGAAAAAGGGGAGCTGGAAGATGCGCATGTCAACCGCCAAACGGAGGGGTGTGCTCTCTGCGGCGCTCGCCTCAGCGCTCACCGTCGCTGGCCTCGGGGCTAGCACGCTCGGTGGGGCCGCGGCTGGATCGACCAAAAAGGCCACCACCCACGGCACCGTTACCTTCGCACTGCCGCCGGCAGTTACGCCTAACTACATCCTTCCGATCATGGGATCGGCGTACTACAGCAACGTGAACCTGTATCAGTTCCAGCAGATCATGTTCCGACCTCTCTACTGGTTCGGTAAGGGATCGTCGCCGACGTTCAACGCGGACCTCTCGCTCGCCGACGCGCCCGTCTATTCCAATGGCGGAAAGACGGTGACCATCAAGCTCAAGAAGTACCAGTGGGCGAACGGCAAGCCGGTCACCTCGCGCGACATCTTGTTCTTTATGAACATGTTGAAGGTGGAGCAAGGGATCTGGCCCGTCTACGTGCCGGGTGAGTTCCCTGCAAACGTCGTGAAGATGGCGGCGCCGAACGCATCGACGGTGGTGTTCACCCTCGACCGCAAGTACTCGGACACCTGGTTCCTCTACAACGAGCTCAGCCAGATCACCCCGTTGCCGCAGGCGGCGTGGGACAAGGAGTCGGCGACCGGGGCCATCGGCAACTACGACACGACCCCCGCCGGTGCCAAGGCCGTCTACACCTTCCTCGCCAAGCAGGCTTCCAGTGCCGCCAGCTACGCCAGCAACCCGCTGTGGCAGGTCGTCGACGGGCCCTACAAGCTGAAGACCTTCCAGACGACCGGCTACACCGTCTTCGTGCCGAACTCGAAGTACTCGGGCCCGGTCAAGTCGAAGATCGCCCAGCTGATCCTGCAGCCCTTCACCACCGACAGCGCGGAGTTCAACTCGCTGCGCGCCGGATCGGTTGACTACGGCTACGCCCCGCCGCAGGACTCGAGCCAGATCCCGCTGCTCAAGTCTCAGGGCTACAACACCCAGCCCTGGATCGGCTGGAGCATCAACTACTTCCCGATGAACTACAACAACCCGAAGGTCGGGCCGATCTTCAGGCAGCTGTACTTCCGGCAGGCCGTGCAGATGCTGGTGAACCAGCCGGTCGACATCAAAAAGGCCCTCTACGGCTACGCGTACCCGACCTACGGTCCGGTCCCGATCCTGCCCAAGAGCGACCTGTCGACCAAGCAGGAGGCGTCGAACCCGTACCCGTACAACCCGCAGAAGTCGATCAAGCTGCTGAAGAGCCACGGCTGGAACGTGAAGCCGGGTGGAACGACGACGTGCGCGAAGCCGGGAACGAGCTCAAGTGAGTGCGGAGCCGGCATCGCGAAGGGTGCGGCGATGAGCTTCAACCTGCAGTACGCCTCGGGCCTCACCTACATCACCCAGGAGATGCAGCAGCTGAAGTCCAACCTGGCGACCGAGGGCATCCAGCTCAACCTGACCCAGGCGCCCTTCAACACGGTCATCGCCAACGCCTCGCCCTGCAAGCTCAGCGCATCGTGCACCTGGCAAATGGAGAACTGGGGCCAGGGCTGGTCATACGGTCCTGACTACTACCCGACGGGCGAGTCGATCTTCGAGACCGGCTCGGGCATCAACGAGGGCAGCTACTCCAACCCGACAAACGACGCCAACATCAACGCCACCCACGTGGTGTCCGGCACGGCGGTTCTGCGCACCTACGAGAACTACCTCGCCGCGCAGCTCCCCGACATCTGGCAGCCCAACCCGGACTTCCAGATCTCGGAGATCAGGAACACCCTGAAGGGCGTCACCCAGAGCTCACTGCTCAACTACACGCCCGAGTACTGGACCACCACCAAGTAGTCAGGAAGACCTAGTCGTATGGGAACGACGGGAACCCTCCGGGTCGACGGGGCCGACGGCCTCGTCGGCTCGGAGGTGCCCTACCTGGAGCTCGGGAGCGCCGAGCTCGGTCCGACCGTCTCGCTCATGGCCGGGGTCCACGGCTGCGAGTACACCTCGATGCTCGGTCTGCGCCGATTCCTGCAAGGTCTCGACGAGAGCAAGCTCCAGGGGCGCCTTCTCGTAATTCCGATTGCCAATCTGGCTGCCTTTCACGGCCGTACTCCGTTCGTGGTCCCACACGACCAGCTGAACCTCAACCGGTGCTTTCCGGGCGATGCGAACGGAAGCTTCACCGAGCGCCTGGCGCACGTTCTCTTCGATTCGGTGATCCGAAACGCCGATTTCCACATCGACCTGCATGCCGGTGACATGGTGGAGGCCCTCGAGCCGTTCACGATCTATGACGCCTCGGAAGTGCAGGAGCAGTCCCGAGCGCTCTCGCACGCCTACGGGCTCGGCTACTCCATCCGAAGCGAGCGCTCGGCGAGCCCGATCGCCGGGACCTCCAGCGCCGCGGCCGCCGAGGCAGGCATTCCCTCGATCACCGCCGAAGCCGGCGGTTGCGGCCTCGTCGACGAGCGATCGGTCGAACTCCATCTCAGCGGTATTCGCCGGGTGCTCGCGTCGCTTGGCGTGCTTCCGGCGAGCTTCGATCCACCACAGTCCCCAGTCGAGCTCAACCGATGGGTGTGGCTGCGCTCCGCGATCGGCGGCTGGTGGTCGCCGGCGGTGGCGGCGGGGGACCGCGTGCCAGGCGGCTCGATCGTCGGAACGGTATCCTCGCTCACGACCGACGAAATTGAAGAGATCCGGGCCCCCGAGGACGGGTTCCCGCTCTTTGTGACGACCAGTCCGGCCGTCGGCGTCGACGGGTTGCTGATGGGTCTCGCCTCCGGGGCCCAGCCGGTCTAGTCGGCTCTCGCCCAGCTGTTCTTCGAGAATTAGGAGAGGCGAACAGAGCGTGGATCCTCGATGATTGGCTACCTGTTGCGTCGGACGGGACAGGCAATCCTTGTGATCGTCCTCGTGTCGATCATCACGTTCCTTCTCCTTCATTTGCTTCCGGGTGGTGCTGCTCGCGCCGAACTCGGCGAGCGCGCCTCGCCAAGCGCGATTCGTTCCTTCAACGCCGCGAACGGCTACGACCGTTCCTTGCCGATCCAGTACTGGGACTACCTGGACCGTCTCTTCCACGGCAACCTCGGCTTTTCGTACAAGACGAACGAGTCGGTCTCGACCTTGCTCTCCCAGGACCTGCCGAAGAGCGCCTACCTGAGCGGCCTCGCCCTCTTCTTCACCGTCCTCATCGCCGTGCCGCTTGGCATCTACCAGGCGGTGCGCCGCAACAAGCCCGACGACTACGTGCTGACCAGCGCCTCGTTCGTCGGCTACTCGATGCCGACGTTCTGGCTGGCGCTCCTTCTCATCGCGGTGTTCTCCGTGTACTTCAAGCTCCTGCCGCCGTCTGCTCCCCAATCTGCGACCGTCGGGGGATCGATCACCGATCCGAAGGGGATGGTCCTTCCCGTGCTCACCCTCACGATCGTCGGCGTGGCGTCGTTCAGCCGCTACATGCGCTCCGCCGCGATCGAGGCTTTGACGCAGGACTACATCCGCACCGCCCGGGCCAAAGGCGCGACGAAGTGGGGCGTGCTCTTCCGCCACATGCTGCGGAACGCGATCTTGCCGATCGTGACCCTCCTCGGTCTCAGCGTGCCGGCGCTGGTCTCGGGGAACCTCATCACCGAGTCGGTGTTCAACTACCCGGGCATCGGTCTGTTGTTCTGGAACTCCGCCCAGACCCGTGACTATCCGACCCTGCTCGCACTGACGCTCGTCGTGGCAGTGCTGACCGTCGTCGGCAACCTCGTGGCGGACGTCGCCTACGGGATCGTCGACCGCAGGGTGCGCTATGTCTGAGCCTTCCGTGACCTTCGAGAATCCCGTGACGCTTCGATCGGAGACGCAGCGCGATGGCGATTGAGCATGGTCTGATCGCCATCCCGCCGACGTCGAGCGACGACGCCCTCGTCTCGCACCTTGTACGCCCTCCGCGAAAGCGCGGCGCCGCGGTGCTCTCGGTCTTCCTCGAAAACAAGCTCGCCCTCGCCGGGTTCGTCGTCCTGGTCTTGATCATCGGGTTCTGCTTTCTGGGCCCGGTCTTCTACCACACCAATCAGGTGACCTCGAACCTCTCGGTGAGCAATCAGGCGCCGGGAGGCAGCTACCCGCTCGGCACCGACAACGTCGGCTACAACGAGCTCGGCCGGCTGATGGCCGGCGGCCAGAGCTCGATCGAGATCGGCTTTGCCGCGGCTGCACTGGCCGGTGTGTTCGGGGTGCTGTGGGGCGCGGTCTCCGGCTACTTCGGCGGTCTCGTCGACTCGTTCATGATGCGGATCGTGGACGCGCTGCTCGCCATCCCGGTGCTGTTCGTGCTGCTGTTGATGGCAGCGATCATCAAAGTCAACGCCTTGAACCTGACGCTCGTCGTGGCGTTCTTCGCCTGGCTCGTCCCAGCTCGGCTGATCCGCGGCGAGACGCTGACGTTGCGAACGCGCGAGTACATCCAGGCCGTGAAGGGGATGGGAGGCGGCGCTTCGCGCAGCATCTTCCTCCATGTGGTCCCGAACGCCATCGGGACGATCATCGTGAACATCACCTTTCAGGTGGCCGACGCCATCTTGGTGCTGGCCGCGCTCGGCTACCTCGGCTTCGGCATCCCGCCACCCGCAGCCAACTGGGGCGCGATGCTCTCCCAGGGCGTGTCCTACATCTACGCGGGGGAGTGGTGGCTGATCTACCCCGTCGGAGGCCTGATCATCTTGACGGTGATGGCTCTCAACCTGATCGGCGATGCGCTTCGAGACGCCTTCGACGTCCGCCTGCAACGCCGCTAGGGCTTCTCGGGCCGACCAAGCGCTCGATCAGTCGGTGCTGTCGCGGATGGCCTGGATTCCCTCGATCGTGTGCTCGCGCATCAGCTTGGCCGCGTCCCTGGCCCGCCCGTCGATCACCGCTTCGAGCAGTGCCCCGTGATCGCGGTGGATCGGCGGGGCCACCACGCCGCCCTGCAGGGTGAGGAGGCGATAGCGATCGACGATGTCCCACAGGCTCTCGAGCATCTCGATCAAGATGGCATTGTGCGCGGCACCGTAGATGGCCTGGTGGAGCTGGCGGTGCTTGCTCACGCGGTCTGCCGGCTTCGGGCCCGGCTCCTTCCAGTGCAGGAGCTCCTCGAGGACCTTGCGCTCTTCTTTGGTCGCGTGGGTCGCCGCGAGCGACGCGGCCATCGGGTCGAGCGCCAGGCGGATGGCGAAGGTCTCCTCCAGCATCTGGTGCGACAGAGGGGCGACCACGGTGTCGCGGTGAGCACGGCGCACCACCAGTCTCTCGGACTCGAGCCGGCGCAGTGCTTCTCGAACCGGAGTGGTCGACAGGTCCAACTGCTCGGCGAGCACCTCTTGGTCGAGGGTCGCGCCCGGCTTGAACCGGCCCTCGAGGATGGCCTGGCGGATCTGGTCGTAGGCGAGGTCCGTCTTCGTCACGGCGTGCGGTGCGGCGCCGAACATGCGGCCAGCGTCGCTCAACGGGGCACGGCGCTGGACGTAGTCCGAGGCGCGATCAGTGGCGAGACCACGAGAAATACGGGCTGTTGCACGCACCGAGCCTACCAGCGACGCGTTTCTCCCTTGGGCCTTGGACCTTCCGCTCCGCGGGAGATGCTTGATGCAACCCGGCGCAAATGCGGGGTGTGCCTACCAGCAGAACTATGCCGGGAGCGGTCGGTCGGTACCGGGAGAGAACACAGATGAGCCAAGCACCGCCGGACGCCGGCTACCCCTCGGACAGTCCCTCGATTGCCATGGCTGAGGAGCTCGCTCGCGGCCTCATGGCGACTGCGGAGACGACTGAGTCAAAGGCAGCGGGCCGGCGGCGGCGCCAGATCGGTGTACTGCTCGCCGATCCGGCCAGCCAAGCGTTTCTGACCGAGCTCACCGATCAGGTGCTGCGGATCAGCTCGCCGCGCCGCGCGGCGCTGCGGCTGCGCGACCTCGTGGAGGAGCACGGGGTCCCGAGTTTCGCCCGGGGGATCGACCGCGCCGCACTCTTGCTCGGTGCCCGGTTCGCGTCGGTCGTTCCCGACGTGGTGATCGCCCTCGCTACGGCTCGCCTTCGGCGCGAGCTCGCCGGCCTGGTCCTGCCGGCAGAGCCAAAGCGCCTGGCGCGCCACATTCGGGAACGCTCTTCCCAGGGCGTCCGGGTCAACGTGAACCTGCTCGGAGAGGCCGTCCTCGGCGAGCAGGAGGCCGAGGCGCGCACCGAGCGAGTGATCGAGCTCATCGAGCGACCCGAGGTCGACTACGTGTCGGTGAAGATCACCTCGATCTGCTCGCGCCTCGACGTCCTGGCCTATGAGCACAGCCTGCAGCGAATCATCGAGCGGCTTCGCACCATCTACGCCTCGGCCGCACGCTACGACCCACCGAAGTTCGTCAACCTCGACATGGAGGAGTACCGCGACCTCCAGCTCACCGTGGACGCCTTCACGACACTGCTCTCAGAGCCTGACCTCACGGGCCTCGACGCGGGCATCGTGCTTCAGGCCTATCTCCCGGACTCCTATCCGGCGCTCGCGCGTCTCTGCACCTACGCCAGGGAGCGACATGCTCGCCACGGGAGCGCGATCAAGGTACGCATCGTCAAGGGCGCGAATTTGGCGATGGAGCGCGTGGAAGCGGAGCTGCAGGGCTGGCAGCAGGCACCGTTCCAGCACAAGGAGGACGTCGACGCCAACTACAAGCGCCTCCTCGACTTGGCACTCGACCCGGCGAATGCCGGAGCCCTGCGCGTGGGCGTCGCCAGCCACAACCTGTTCGACGTCGGTTGGGCACTGGTGCGTCGGGAGGCGGCCGGTCGGCGCGACGCGGTCGAGGTGGAGATGCTCGAGGGCATGGCCGAGCCGCTGGCACTGGCGACAAGCCGCCTCGCCGGCGGCCTTCTTCTCTACGCTCCGGTCGTCCGGCGAGACGAGTTCGAGTCGGCGGTCGCCTATCTCGTGCGTCGATTCGACGAGAACACCGCGCCGGAGAACTTCCTCGCCCATCTGTTCGACCTCCATCCGGGGACGCCGACTTGGACACGCGAGCGGGCGCGCTTCGAGGCGGCAGTGGCCGCCCGGCGACTGCCGATCGGACCGCCCCGGCGCAGTCAGGACCGTGCCGCCGAGGAACTTCCCGCCGGGGACGAGACGGGGAAGCAGGCTGCGCTCGGCCGCCCCCGAGCTACGGGTGCTTCCGGCCGGGCAAGGTCGGCCCACGGTTCCGAAGCGGGCGCGTTCCGCAACGAGCCGGACACCGACTTCACCCTGGAGCGCAACCGCCGCTGGCTTGCCAACCATTTGCTGAGCTGGAAGCCGCCGGGCGAGCCGGTTCCTGCCGTTGTTGACGGTGAGAGCGTCAAGGAGCCGGCGAGTGGGACCGGGATCGATCCCTCGGCTCCGGCTTCTCCGCTCTACCGTTACGTGCAGGCCGACCTCGCGACGGTGGAGCGCGCCGTTGCCTCGGCTAAGCGCGCCGGCGCGGTCTGGCGCTCCCGGACTGCTTCCGAACGCCGGGAGGTCCTGTATCGGGCTGCGGCGAGCATTGTCTCCGACCGCGGCCGCGCCATCGCCGTTATGGCACACGACGCGGGAAAGACGGTCGGCGAGGCCGACCCGGAGGTGTCCGAGGCGATCGACTTCGCCCGCTACTACGGCGATCGAGCGCTTGAGCTCGATACGCGGCTCCCTAAGTACCGATTCGATCCCTACGACGTAGTGGTGCTGGCGCCCCCTTGGAACTTCCCGTTCGCCATCCCCGCAGGCGGGGTCTTCGCGGTACTGGCAGCGGGAGGGGCAGTCATCCTCAAGCCTGCGCCGGAATCGGTGCTCACAGCGTGGACGCTGGCCTGCAGTTGCTGGTCGGCCGGTGTGCCTCGAGACCTGCTCCAATTCGTGCCTACCGCGGATGACGAGGTCGGCCGGCGCCTCATCGCCCACGACGACGTCGACGCGGTCATCCTCACGGGCGCCTTCGAGACCGGGCGGCGCTTCCTCGAATGGAAGCCGACGCTAAAGCTGCACGCCGAGACCAGCGGCAAGAACGCCATGGTCATCACCGCGGCGGCAGACCAGGACGACGCCATCCGGGACCTGCTCCGGTCGGCCTTCTCGCACGCCGGCCAGAAGTGCTCGGCCGCGAGCCTGGCGATCGTTGAGTCCTCCCTCTACGACGACCCGCATTTTCGCACGCGGCTTGCCGATGCCGTGCGAAGCCTGCGGGTAGGGCCCGCCTGGGAGATGGCGAGCGAGGTCGGTCCGCTGATCCGGCCGCCTGAGGGGCCGCTGGCCCGCGCCCTGACGGAGCTTTCTCCAGGCGAGAAGTGGCTGGTCCGCCCGACCCAGGTGGGGGAGAACCCGCACCTGTGGAGTCCCGGCGTGAAGCTCGGCATCGCGCCGGGGAGCGAGTTCCACCTCACCGAGTGCTTCGGGCCGGCACTCGGCCTCATGCGCGCGGAAAACCTTGACGAGGCGATCCACCTTCAGAACATGCCCGCCTACGGGCTCACCGGCGGCATCCAAACGCTGGACCACCGGGAAGCGGACTACTGGCTCGAGCGTGTCGAAGTCGGCAACGCGTACGTGAACCGACATACCACCGGTGCCATTGTCCGACGCCAGCCCTTTGGTGGCTGGAAGCGCTCGAGCATCGGGAGCGGCGCCAAGACCGGTGGACCGCACTACGTAGGTTCACTTGGAGCATGGACCACCATGGAGCCGGCCGTGGCCGCCGACGAACTCGACTTGGCCATTCGCGATTGGCGTCACCGAGTGGAAGGCGAAGACCCGACGGCGCTTTGCGCCGAGAGCAACATCTTCCGGTTGCGCCCGCTCCAACGCGTCGCGCTTCGCCTTGGGTCCCCGCCGGATCCCGTGGCGCTTGCCGTGGCCCTGGGCATCGCGCTCGAGCTCCGAACCGCACTGTTGCTTTCAGCGGACGAGCTGTATCCGGGGCTTCCGGAGTCCACGGTTGTCGAAGCGGGCGCCGCATTCATTGCCAGAGCAAAAGAGTTGGGTGCCGATCGGGTCCGACTGCACGGTGTCTCACCATTGCTTCGGCTTGAAGTACTGGATGCTGGTCTGGACGCGGATGTCGAGCCGCTTTCCGCGGTAGGGAGCGTCGAGCTCCTGCACTGGACGCGCGAGCAGGCTGAAAGCAGAACGCTGCACCGACATGGCAATATCACTCCACGAGCCTCGACGGTCGTGAAAGAGTAGCGACGACCGTCCCGCCTCTGCGGTGAGATAACGCTGTCGATGTGGCAGGTGATTGTGAGGTGATTCGCGCCCATCCGAGGCGGCGAACAGCGCTGTCAGCAGCCCAACGATTACGGGTTCATACGCGTCGCAGGGCGAGGACATTGTCGACGAACTCGACGCGCTGGCCATCGGGGCCCTCGGATTCCCTTGTGGACCGCTCCACCCGCACGGGCGACCAAGCGTCGGACGGGAGGGCGAGCTCGGCGAGCGTTTCCTCCACGGTGGGGAAGACAACGTCGTGGTGGTTGGACGAAGGCGGTGCTTCGCCGTGGTCCACGACGAGCAGCAGCCCGCCTAGGGCGACAGCGGCTGCCGCCCGGCGCAGGATGGCCGTACGGGGCAACGCGAGGGTGCTTTGGAAGAACTGAGCCGACACGAGGTGCCACCCTCCGTCGGGAACGTCCGGGAACGCCGTGGCCAGGTCGATGCAGATCGCGGCGATGCGATCGGCCACGCCCGCGGATTCGGCCTGCGCAGTCAGCCGGCCCAGCGCCGTCGGAGAAACGTCGACGGCGGTCACCGCCCAGCCCCGCTGGGCCAGCCACACGGAATCGCCACCCTCTCCGCAGCCCAGGTCTAGGGCTCGACCAGGCGTGAATTCGCCGGCGACCTCGACGAGGCGTTGGTTGGGGCGACCTGACCACCGCTGGCCCCGCTCGGTGTACAGCCGCTCCCAGACCTGTTCCGTCGTTTCTTCTGGGTCTTCCTGGTGGCCGCCGTGCAGGACCTCACCGTCACCGCCGCTCATGACGGCCACCGATCGGCACCTGCCGAGGGGGACGTGACCGCCGGGCCGGCGCAGAGCCGGTCGCCGTCATCGAGGATCGCCATAGAAGTAAATCTAGGTAGGCGAAAGGAGGTCACGTTCACCGTTAACGAGGCCCCGATCGACTCCATGGGACGGATACCGGGGTCCTTTGACCGCTCTGTGCTCGCTCCCATCCGCGTCACCGCGCGGTCGTGAGGGTCGCGACGTCGTAGAGCGTCAAGCCGCCCCAGTCTCGCGAGTCGCTGGCTATCGTCAGGGCGCCCTGAGACCGAGTTCCTCCGATGGTCGCAACGAGGTTCCGCCGGCCAACCAGCGACCCAGCACTTCCTCGGTGAAATGACTCTCCACCGCAGACAGCGCGAGCGCTCCAAAACGAACATCGGCCGCCAGGTGCGGGTCCATACGGACCAAGTGGGCGACCATTCCCTCGCTTGCAAGATATTGGTGTAGCTCGTCTGCTTCGACATGGACGTCGTAGAAGCGTCGGCCACGGGCCGGAACTCCCAGTCGCTCCAATCCCCGGGCGTAGCGACCCATGGGTCCGGTGGAAGTCATCTCAAACAGAGCGAGGTGGCCTACCAGGGCAGCGCGGAGGCGACGCTTGAGGCCAAGCAAGCTGATGAGGTTGACGGTAGCAAGGGTAAAGCCGGGAATTTCGTCGAGGTACGCGTTTGGCTGCGTTTGGAGCCCGAGACAATCCATCGTGTCCGCGAACAGCGAGGAATGCATCTCGCTTGCCACCCCATTGCCGTATTCGTCCGCTTGAATTGCCACCAGGACAGCCTTGGCATCGCCCGTCAGCCGCGGGATAGCCCACGTGTGCGGGTCCGCTTCCTTTAGCTGATAGGCCGAGCGGTGCTTGGCGAGTTCGCGTACGTGCTCAAGGGTTGCGTAGTCGGCTACCCATCCAGAAAGCGACGGCCCGCCGCCCGAGGTCGCGTAAGTCCACAAGTCGTCGACCACCGTGTTCGGATCAGCATTGATCGGTCCGACACGTGCTCGCAGGTCCGCCTCCATATACCTCTCTAACGCGGCGCGCACTTCGAGCAGGGAGGGAGCCCACTCCCAGTCCGGATCAACACCAGGAAGGCCTCCGTAGTGGAGCTCGTAGCAGCAATAGAGGGCAAGTTGAAGATCGTCTTCGGACGCCGAAGCGGGCTTCGGCTCCCACCAGAACCGGTGAGGAGGTCTTCGTAGATGGGAAAAGAGTCGCTCGGTCAAGGGACCCCGAGCTTGCGGTAACTGAACGCCCACGACGGTGTCGAGCGCTGGGATGCGCACTTCCTACCTCCTTATCAATTGACTAAGAACGCTGCTTTGGCTGTCTGCGAGCAACAGGTCCGCTCCAGGGGCGCACTGTTGAGCAGCGCGGAGCCTTGCTCGTCGCTCGGTGGGCGGTAACGCTGCTCGGCGAACGCGCCTGCCCCGATACCGCACCCCCCCGATGGTGCGGGCGCCGAGGGCCAGCCAGACGCAGGCTGAGCGCTCGAGCACCCACAACGGCGCAGTTAACGAACTGCGAAGCGGGAAGTACCGCGACGCGCCACCCCGGCGCCGGCCGACCTCTGCCGCAAGTACCAAGCCCGAAGCACTTGCCACCAAGCTCAGGCCCGCAAGGCGTCGCCTCCCGAACAGGACTAGGGCACCAAGTCCCGGGAGCACGGCCAGAAAAGGAATGAAGCGCCACGGCCGAGCCAGTTCGTCATAGGCCTGCCTGACACGCTGGTGAACAAAGTGGTCCGTCGTCGGTGGAATCCGCCGGACGAAGACATCGCTGGCGACAAGATGCCGTCCGCCGACTGCTTCGATCGTCTTGCACAATTCGTAGTTCTCGAACAACACATCGCTGGCGTAACCGCCCGCACGAAGAAGCGTGCTGCGCCTGATGCCGAGGGTGCCAGGCCAGTCCCCACCATACAGACGGGCTAGCAATGAGCGGGAGGAATCCCAGGCCGCGTGCCACGGAACGGGGAAGAAGTAGTTCTGCGGACGGACAACATCCGCATCGTCCAGCAATCTGACGATCTCGTAGATCTCCGACTCGTAGCGGACGTCATCGTCGGCGATGACCACCCGGTCATGGTGGGCGAGGCGTACACCGGTCATGACGTTGGCGACCTTGCCTGCCGGCATGTCACCGTAAGGACGTACATGAAGGCAGAGGGCGCCCCACATACGGTGGTGTTCCTCGAACACCTCAGGAGGCGAGTCATCGACGACGATGAGCTCGCTCTTGCCTCCGATCGCGCTCAAGTAGTCGGTGAAGGCCGGCTCCCGAATCGCTGCATTCGTGGCAAGCGGCAAGATATAACTGAACGGCGTTGCTGCCATGCTCGCCGGACTTGGTGGATTCACATCTACGGCTGAACGCGGCCGGCATCGAGTCTGGAAGCCCAACCGGCGAGCACTAGCCATCAGATAAACGTCGCTCGGGTGGCGCAGCCTCACTCCCGGGGCGGGCGCATGGGTTGCGGAGCGGCATAGCACGAGCTCTCCTTGAATCTGGTGAAGCGAGCGGCGTCTCGCGGAGGCGAGCGCGCCATCAATAGATCTTTGTGAAGAGCAACCTTCACCCGGTGCACGAGCGCACTCAGAGAATTGAGGGACGCCGATGGGGCGCCCCCTATGGAAAGGTTGGGACGAGCTCGCGGGTCAGCGCCGACTCGTGCTGCTCTGCAAGGGCAGCTAGCTCCTAGGCCCCGCGCGACTCAAGCCGGTCGTTTGGCAATCACTAGCCGATCGAGTCCTCGTCCCATAGATTCTCGGGTCCATCGCAGAGTTCCCCTTCTCCGCTGCTCCCCGTGCAGTGGCGGCGGGCTAGCCGCGCTCTGCCCCACGCTCCTCGTGGACTAACCCCGTCATGGATGCTGTCGCTGACCTCCGCTTGCATGAGCGAGGGCACCGGTCCCGTGGGGCGCGACCGCCGCGCGACCGCCGACGACCGTTGCTAGCGACGCCCGCAGTGCTGCGCTGGGGTGTCGGTATCCACAGTGCTGGAGTCCGGGACGAACAGTGCGGCTCAGTTCCCGGCTGGCGTTGGTGGGCCGCTACCGGGATAACGCGGTGAGGTGCGCCTACATGGCGCAGTTGCTGGGTCCGTAGTCCAATCAGACCACCCGGCCAGGCTGTTTTGGCCGGCGTGCCAGTGGGAAGCGTCCGTGCGATGAGCGTCCCGCTATTCATGGCCTCACGGCGAGTCCATCGACGTGTTGGAGTACTCGTTGCCACCGTGGCGCTCGTCCTGGGCTGCTCGGCCTGCTCTAATCCCACGCCGACCAATACGAACAGCGGAGGCCCAGGAAGCGGACAGCCTGTGACCAATCACACGTAAGCGGCGCAAGTTCGCGGCGTGGCGGTCTCGGTGCCGCCGCGCCGAGCACCATGCGATGCCCCGAATTCGGCGGGTGCACTAACTCCCGAAGCCGGTCCGAACCGGTGCGAATTGGGCGTCGCCCCTCCCACAAGCGGCGGCCACGGCCGGCTCCGTCTGGCTCGGCGCGCCGGTGGGTAGGCGGCGAAGTGGGCGGGATCCTGCCCGAGCGAAAAGGAGGCGACCATGGCGACAGGCGAGACAGGTTTCGAAGACGTCTTCTACGACCTGGTGGCGATTCAGTACTTTTCCTTGAAAGCCGGGCATGACTACGGGCAATACGTTCGGGACGCGGAGAACGCGGGCCTGGACGACGTTGCCAAGTTCGTGCGCGAGGTCATGGAACAGGACTCCGAGCGTGCCGCTCGCTGTCACCAGTTCCTCCGCCAGCTCACCGGCACCGAACACGCCGGCCCAAAGGCCCAGTAGAGGCCACCGCCGCCGGGCCTTCGCGCCGAGCGCCGGATCGGAACCTGTACTGCCGGGCTCGGGTTCGCTACGTCGCGCCGAGGAGCAATCGTGGAATCCTCCGACTCAGGGGCTCGGCTCATCGGCGACCAGGTCAGACCGAACTTCCCGCTGGTCGTCCTCGACCTCTTGCAGGACGTTCTTCGGAGCCTCCTCAAGCATCATCAGCTTCTCCGACGCACCAGGGAGCGCCCGAATCAGCTCGTCGAGCTTGCGCTGGGTCGAGGCCTGCTCTCGCGCCTGGGTGTGTTGGATCACGAACACCATGAGGAGGGTCACCGCCGAGGCACTGATCTCAAAGCCGTTGACCCAGCGGGTCGGGAAGCCGAGTGCCCACCCGAGCGCGATTGCCGCCACCAACGCCAGGGCGAAGCCCACCGCCACTCCGGACAACGACGTGGCGTGGTCGATCCGGTGCAGGAGGCTGCTCGACGTCGACAGGTTCTGGGTGCGGTAGGAGATGCGAGAGCGTCTGCGCACCCCTCGTTCGTCGGGCTCGTCAATCACCCGTTATCTCTACCCCTCCTGCCCGGGAAGATGCGCCACGAACTGGCGCCGAGCGCCGCGCGCGCTCTACCGACAGCGTTTAGCCCCGTCAGAGAACTGCCGTCGGGCGCATGGCGCAGCCGACGTGATGACGGGCCTGACCGGTGCCCACTCTGCCTCCGCTCTAGCAGTCCTTTCGTCACTGCCCCTGGCGGACCGGTTGGCCGCAAGCACCGATTGCCGGTGGGATCAGTACGTCGGCTTGCACACGCCGTTCAGGTTGAGAGTTCGTACCGGCCGCCAGCGAGCGCCCGGAGCTGGCCCTGGCCGACTAGATCGAGCAGATGGGCGTTCGCCACGGCGAGAGCGCGGAAGTCCTTCGCCTTGCCGAAGCGCTCGCACAGCCGGTCGCGCATCTGGCGGGCGGAGAACGACCCAAGCGACCGCGCGGCGATTTCCGTCTCGGCAGCGATCTCCTCGACGGTGCTCATGATCCGGTGCACCACCGCCGTGGCCTCCTTCGCAGTCATCACCGGGTAATGGGCGGGCCGGACGGCCAAAACGGCGCCGGAACGCAGGTGCTGGTCAAGTCGCTCGAGAGACCCTCGCATCAGCGCCGTATCCACGTATCCGTGGAAGAACGGCCAGTCAAGCCCGATGAGCACATCCCCGATGATCAGCGTCCCGGAGCTCGCCTCGAGGAAGCCGACCTCGCCTCGGACATGCCCCGGCAGCTCAATGCAGCGAAGCAGCACGTCGCCCCCGAGGTCGATCTCCGAGCCGTCGCCGAGATGGAGCTCGACCGAGTGCTCACGGTCGAGGGTCGAGCGAAGCTCGGCGAGCTCGACTGGCGGTATGACGACTCCGGCGTCGGCCGGGTCGGTGAACTCGGCGAGGTGCCGGTCGAAGTCGCGGTGCCAGTGTGCCAAGGCCGGAGGTGCCGCGACGATGCAGCCGAGCTCCGCTTTCAGTAGGCCGTTCGCCCCCATGTGATCGTGGTGGCTGTGGGTATTGACGATGAAGCGCACCGCCGAGCGACCGGCGGACGTCGCGTCGATCATCGAGAGGATCTCTCCTCCCATGTCCGCGATCCCGCTGTCTACGAGCACGGAAATCTCACTACCGATCACGAGATGGACGTTCAGCACGATCTCGTGGCCCAGCTGACGACTCACCTGGGTGATCAAGGGTTTCCTCCTACCTCGGGTTGCTCGAGCGCTGATGACGGGGTGACCGGTGGCGCCTTCGCGTGGGCTGGCAGCGCCAAGCTGAGAGGTGCGACGAGGACGATGGCGATGGCGATGGCGATGAACGAGCGCGCCAGCCCTTGGCTGACGCCACCGCCCCGCTCGGCGAGCGCTGCGGTGAGGGCGACGGCAAAAATGCCTCCGAACTGGGAGAACATGCCGCGCAGCCCGGCGATCGTGCCGACGGCGTCGGGCGCCACCTGCAGGCTCGCGTTGTTGGACGAAGGCGCCGAGGCGCCGACCCCGAGACCGGTGACTGCTGCCGCTGCCGCCAGCCAGCCGTATGCCTCACCGCGACGGATACCGACGACCATCATTCCCATTCCGAGGGCCAACAGCAGGCAGCCGGCGATCATCGGGGCTCGGAACCCGGTTCGGCGCAGGAGGGACGCGACCACCACTGCCAAGGCTCCTTCGCCCACGGCTCGGAAAGTGAGGAGCGTCCCTGCCGAGAGCGGCCGCAGCCCGAAGCGGACTTCAGCGTAAAGAGGTATGAGGGCACCGAAGCCGAGAACGATGCCGCCCCAGACGAGGTTGAACACGATCATGGCGAGGAATGGCCGTGATCGGAACAGCGGGAGTGGGATCAGGCCGCCTGGACGCGCACGAGATCTCGCAACGAGCGCGTACGTACCTCCCGCAGCCATCACCAGCGGCGCCAGCACCGAGGGGGTCCAGATCTCGTTGTTCGGATCAGCAAGGTCTGTCACCGCCAGGAGGGCGCAGATGAGCGCCGCCGCGAGCAGGCCGACTGCCACGAGGTCCACGGATCCCGGCCTCCTCACCGCACCGGGGAGGTAACGAACGGCGAGAGCGGTGAAGGCCAACCCGATCGGGACGTTCACGAGGAAGACGCTTCGCCAGGACAGCTCGGTGACGAGAATGCCTCCGATTACCGGTCCCGCGAGCGCCCCGAGGGGGAAGATCCCCGAGAGCATTCCGACGGCCCTCGTCCCGCCGTCACCGAACTGCTCGAGGACGATGCCACTGGCGGAGGGCAGGAAAGCACCCCCGCCGAGAGCCTGTAGGAAGCGGAAAACGACCAGCATCGGGACGTCGACCGATAAGCCGCAGAGGAGCGAACTTGCGGTGAACACCATGCCGGAGACGATGAAGACGCGGCGCCTGCCGATCAAGTCGCCCAGGGTGCCCGCGATCGGCATGGCCACCGCCAATCCGAGGGAGTAGGCGGTGATGGACCAGCTCACCCAAGCGATCGAGGCGTGCAGGGCCTGGCGCAAGTTCGGCAGCGCGGTCGCGACGATCGTGGCGTCGACCGCCGACATGAAGAGCGCGATCGAGACGATGAGGAACACGAGCCGGGGCGCGGCACGCCTGCGCTCCGAGCTCACAAACAAGTCCGATACCGTTCCTTTTGTTTGTCGCGAATCGATCGCTCCATAGGGCTTGACCTGGGTGCTGGCCCCGTCACGATAGGGCCCTATCCGGGCCAGCTTCCCCCGTCGACATTGATGCATTGCCGCGTGACATAGCAGGCGTCGGCCGATGTCAGAAACACAGCCGTGCCAGCGATCTCGCCGGGCTCGCCCACCCGTGCGAGCGGGATGGTGGAAGCAGCGCGGCGTCTGGCCTCGCCGACAGGGATGTTCAGAAGTGTTGCGGCCTGCTCGTCGATCCGGTCCCACATCGGCGTGGCGACGATCCCCGGAGCGATTGCGTTGACGCGGATCCCATAGGGCGCCAGCTCGAGGGCCATCGACTCGGTCATGCTGATAACGGCGGCCTTGGTCGCGCAGTACGCCAAGTTGCCGATCTCTCCTCGTCGGCCCGAGACCGAGGCGACGTTGACGATGGATCCGCGGGTACCTTGCCCGATCATCGCCTCTGCGACTGCCTGGCAGCACCAGAGAGTTCCCTTGCAGTTGACGTCCATTAGGTCATCCCAGGCTTCCTCGTCGACGGCGAGAAAGGGTCGCAGGGTGATCGTCCCGGCGCAGTTGACCAGCGCGTCGACACCGCCCTGTCCGGCGACGAAGTCGTCCACCGCACCCTTCACGGCCGCCCGGTCACGGACGTCGAGCAGAAGGCTCACCACGGCGCCGCCCCGTTGGAGGATTGCGTTGGCGGCCGACTCAAGATCGGTCGCGGAGCGATCGAGCATTCCGACGACCGCGCCCTCGTCGGCGAACCGGGTGGCGATGGCGAGTCCGATCCCTTGTGCTGCACCGGTGACGAGCGCGCGAACGCCTTCCAGGCGACGAGCCGTCACGGCCGCATCGGACCCTTCGCCGGCAGCCACGCCGATCACCCTTCGTCGCTGCGGGCGGTGATCCATCCGAGAACACCACCGGTCTCGACTGTCTGGCCTTCGGGAACGACCACGGTGAGGACGCCGTCGGCTGGGGCGGGGACGTCGATGAGCACCTTGTCGATGTCGACCGCGACGATCGGCTCACCGGCTGTGACTGATTGCTCTGGCGCCTTGTACCACTCAGACACCTCGCCGACCGCCGATGCGCCGACGGCGGGCAGTCGTATCTCGTGGATCATCTCGCCTCCTCTTGGCGCCGCGTGTGACGCTTCACTTGATTGCGAGCGCGTTCGCCGGCGAACCGCTCCCTCCCACCTTGTTCAAGGGCGCGGCGGTGAAAAGGCCGTGGTAGCGGTGGTCCGAGGCACAGTCGTCTGCCAGCGCCTCGAGATCGAACATCTCACCGATTGCTATCCCGAGCATCGGGATCAGCCTGATGTGGAGAAAGCTCTCGGCCGAGGTTTGATCGACCGGCAAGACCTCGAGGGCGGGGCTGTCCGTGGCGACGGCGGCCACGTGCTGGTCCCAGAGCCACGCGGCCACGTCTTCCTCGTGTGCGAGTCCGGGCGTGCCGATCTCCTCCGGGGGCAGCGCCGCCCACTCTCGGTCGGAACGGTCAGCCTGTTCGTACCACGACATCCAGCCGAAGCGAAGAAGCAGGACGTCGCCTTCCTCGATCGGCGAGCCCTGCCGACGCACGGCGCCCTCCAGATCCTCGACAGTGAGCGCCTCGGCGCGCTTCTGGTCAAGGGGACGCCCGTCCTCGGCCCGGAATCGATCGATGTCGAGCAGCGTGAACCGCCCGGCGATTCCCCGGCGAGCCCAGTTGTCCATGCCGTTCTTGCTCCCTTTGGCGCCGGTGATTTCGTCCATCGTCCGACCGTTGTAGAAGCCGTAGAGCGGGTGCTGGACGTGCGACAGGGCATCCCACTGGCTGGAGCGTTGCGTGAAGAAGTTGTCGTAGTGGTCGTCGGTCCCGATAGGCCCGCGGTGGATCGTGTGCCTCATCGCGCCGCGACCGGCGAGCGGAGGATCTGGCAGCTCGAGATCCCAATTCAACGAGAACACGCGTCCGTTGTGCACTAGTCCACACGCTGCCTTCACGCGACTCTCGGTCAGTAGGTTGATGCTCCCGACCTGATCATCGGAGCCGAATACGCCCCATGAGGAGCCCGCCGGGGCCTTCGGATCGATCGGCAGCTCCTCGTAGCGAGGAAGTTGCATTGCCATGCTAGTGCCTTTCAGTAAGCTCGGCTCAGCTGTGGAGTACGCCGCCGAGGGTCGGATTGGCCGCCAAGTTCCCACCGTCAACGGCGAGAAACGAGCCGGTGATCATCGAAGCGGCATTTGAGCAGAGGAAAAGGGCCGCACCGACGATCTCGTGGGGTTCGCCGAGGCGGCCGATCGGTATCCCCGCCTTGACCCGGGCAACCGTTGCCTCCTTCGTCGGGTCCTCCATAGCGGCTGCCCAACCTCGAGTCCGGAACTGGCACGGAGCGATGGCGTTGACGCGCACTCCGGCCGGGGCCCACTCGACCGCCAGCTCACGGGTGAGCTGGTTCACTCCGCTCTTGGCAACGTCGTAGGCCAAGATCCCGCCGCCGAGCGCGCTTATGCTGCCGACCGAGCTGAGATTGACGATGCTGCCGCCCGACGCGTTGGCGGCCATGGGCCCGTACATCGCCTTCGAGCAGAGGAAGGCCGACGTCAGGTTGACGGCGATCGTCGACTCCCAGAGCTCGAGCCCGTACTTCTCCGGCGCAGCGGTGCCGAGCATCGCGCCCGCGTTGTTGATAAGCGCGTCGACGGTTCCGAAGCGCTCGACTGCGGCCCGAGCGAGCGCCTCGACATCCGCCTCCACGGTGACGTTGGCCTTCTGGGCGAGGACATCAGAGGACAGCGCGCTGAGCTCCGTAACGGCATTGTCGAGAGCAGCGGTATTGAGGTCGGCCAACACGACTTTGGCCCCGGCTCGTACCAGGGCGCCCGCAATCTCCCGCCCGAACCCGTCACCTGCTCCGGTCACGACGACGCACTTTCCCTCAACGCCGAAAAGAGTCCCGACGTAGTCCTTGGCGGTCGGCATCACGCCCCCTGTCGCTCGGTCACGCCAGCCAGTAGCGAGGACCGTGCCGCCCCGAGGACTTCATCGAGCGTCGGCATGCAGAGCGTTGTGATATCCGGATTCCCGTCCGTGCCCATCGCAGGCACCGCTGCGGCCTGGAGTCTGCGCGGCGCGCTGGCAAGATCGCCCCAGGCCAACTCCGAGACTGAAGCGCAAATCGTCGCCCCGAGACCGCAGTTCGGGTGGTCGAAGTCGACAACAACGAGGCGCCGCGTCCGTCGGACCGACTCGGTGACCCCTTCGACGTCCCACGGGGCGAGAGTGAGGAGGTCGACCACTTCCGCGTCAGCTCCGTCCTCTTGCAGCGCGTCGGCGGCAGCCAGGCACATGCTTGTTGACGGCCCGATGCCGACGAGGGTGATATCGGAGCCGTGACGCACGATACGGGCCTTGCCAAGATCGAGGGTGTACGCCTCCTCGGGCACCTCGCACTCGTCGCGAAGCAGTCGCAGGCTGTCGAATATCACCACCGGGTCATCGGCTCGGATCGCCGCAGCCGTCAGCCCCTTCGCTGAGTAAGCGTCCGATGGGGCGACACAGATAAGGCCGGGGTAGTGGGCGAGAGGTGAGTAGCACTCGCCGAAAGTCTTGATCGTAAGGGGCATTGTGAGCTGGCCCGCACTGAGGAAGCGGGTCCGTGAGACGCGGTTGACGAGCTGATCCATCGCGAGCGGCAGCAGCTCGGTGAACATCACATCGACCCATGGCCGGTAGCCGCTCGCGGCGAGTCCGGCGGCCAGGCCGGTAAACCCCGACTCGGAGATAGGCGTGTCGCGAACTCGCGACGGCCCGAACTCCTCGATCAGCCCTCGGGTGAAGCCGAACGGACCACCCCATGCCTCGCGTACTTCACCGTCGGGGCCGATGCCACCCCCGGCGACGTCCTCTCCAAGCACGAGCACCCGAGGGTCTCTCTGCATCTCGAGGCGCAGTGCCTCGTTGCACGCCTTCCAATATTTCAGCGGCCTCATCAGCGCTGTGCTCCCGGCGAACTGGCCCCTACCGGGTTGAGCCAGCCTGTGAGGTCATCCGCGGTGACGCGTCGACCACTGCTCGCGCCCTCGAACGCCTCCACGCAGAGCGCCTTCGCCTCCCGTTCGATCGAGCTGATTCGCTCCTCGTCGATTCCGGCTGTTTGCAGCACGCCGCGGTGGACGCTGAGCGGATCTCGGGAAAGCCAGTGCTCGAGCTCCGTCTGGTCTCGGTAGCGCCGGTGACGATCTCCGTAGTAGTGCCCCTCATATCGATACGTCTCGGCATGGAGGACGGTCGGGCCATCTCCGGCCATGGCCCGCTGGCGTGCCTCGGTTACTGCTTCATAGACCTCGGTCGCCGCCTGTCCATCGACGCGGCGAGCATTGATCCCGAAGGCGGCGACGCGCTCGACGATCGATCCCGCCGTGACGTAGGCGGCTGGGGTCGACTGGGCGTAGCCGTTGTCCTCGACCACAACGACAAGGGGAAGGTGCCAGACCGAAGCGAGGTTCAAGGTCTCGTAGAAGACCCCCTGATTTACGCCACCATCGCCGACGAAACCAATCGCGATCTGGTCCCCGCCCGCCAGCTGGCCTGCCAGTGCCACACCAGCGGCCATGGGGAGGTTTCCGGCGACGATCTGGGTCCCGCCGAGATAGCCCACGTCGGGCTCGCACATGTACATCTCTCCGGCACGGCCCAGGCACGTACCCTCGACGCTGCCGTAGAGCTCGAGGGCTAAGCGGATGAGGTCGCAGCCCTTGGCGACGGCGTGGCCGTGGGAGCGATGGGTGCTGAGCAGGCGATCCTCCGGACCGAGGGCCGCACAGGCGCCTGCCGCCACTGCCTCTTGCCCGAGGTACGGGTGTCCGAGCGAGGCTCGGTCCCGGGTGCCGTAGGAGATCAGCGCCGACTCGAATTCCCGGCAGAGGCACAAGCGTTCGTAGATATCGAGCAGCGTGTCGTTGGAAATGGTCATTGCGTCTCGCTCCCATCACGGATCCGGAAGATCAAGCCGTCCCCGACCGGCGGGTTTGGGTCGGCGACGACCTGGACCCGCATCCCAGTTTGGACGCGCTCCGGTGGGGCGTCCGCCCGAGCGAGGACCCGAACTCCGTCGTCGAGGTCCACAAAGGCCACGACGTAGGGCACCAGGTGCTCGAACGCCGATTCGGGTGCTCGGCGGTTGACGGTCTTGGCGTAGACCGTTCCATCGCCGGCAGAGGGTTCCCAGACGTGGGCTCGACTCCCGCAGAAGGTGCAGTGAATCCGCGGTGGGAACTGGGCACGCGCACAATCGTCGCAGCGCTGGAGCAGCAGCTCCCCACGGCGGAGCCCTTCAAAGTAGGTCGTCAGCTCGGGGTCTTGCGGGAGCGGATCAGGCACCGGTCGCCTCATTCGTGAGCAGCACCGTCGCGGCACTTGAGAAGTTCCCTCCCGTACCGTGCGCGAGGGCGGTACGGCAGCCCGGAACTTGCCGCTCGCCGCACTCGGCGCGCAGCTGGCGAACGGCTTCGATGAGCAGGAAGATGCCGAACCGGCCGGGGTGGCAGTAGGACAGCCCGCCTCCGGAGGTGTTGAGTGGGAACGCACCCCCGGGACGGATACGGCCGCCCTGGACGAACGCGCCTGCTTCACCCGGGCCACAGAAGCCCAGGTTCTCCAGGGAAAGCAGCACGGTGATCGTGAAGGAGTCGTAGATCTGCACGACATCCATATCGGCGGGTCCGAGCCCTGCCATCTCGTATGCCGCAGCGGATGAGACCCGGGCCCCTGTGAGCACGAGATCGCGGCAGAGCGAGATGCTCCCGTGGCTGATCGCCTCGCCGTAACCAGCCACCTGAATCGGTTGCTTGCGCAGTTTCGCGGCACGGTCAGTACTCGTCATCACGACAGCGCCACCACCATCGGTGATCAGGCAACAATCACGCGTATGGAGAGGATCGGTGACCATCGGGGAGTTCAGCACGTCATCGATGCTGAGCGGCTCGCCGTGACGGAAAGCTTTGGGATTCAAATTGGCCCACTTTCGTGCCGCGACTGCGACCTCTGCCAGTTCCGTTGCCGAGACGCCAAACTCATGCACGTAGCGGTCGGCCGCGAGCGCGTAGGGGCCGATGTCGGGGCCAAAGAGCCCGGTCGGACGCTCGAAGGCGTTGCGCACGGTGTACGGCGGCTCCTCCCGGATCAACGGCGGTACCGCCCGGTCCTGGCGCGGGGTGGCCGCATAGGTGATAACCGCCACGCTGCACAGTCCCGCAGCGATGGCCGCATCGGCGGCGGCGACGTGGAACTCGAACGAGCTTCCACCTACATCGGAGCTGTTGACGTGGCGAGGCTGAAGGCCGAGGTAGTCAGCGACCTCCAACGCCGGTGACCACGTCGGCAGGCCGGCGGTGAAGATGGCGTCGACGTCGGCGAGCTTGAGCCCCGCCTCCTCGAGGGCGTCGAGGGTCGCCGAGGCCATCATTCGAAGTGGTGTCTCGTTGGACACTGTCCCAAGGGCCGATTCGGCAACGCCGACGATGCTGCTCACCGGTCTCCCCATGTCAGTTATCCCCCGTTCCGCGAGCGAGCGGGTGATCGGCGGCGGCCAGAGAACGGAGCGCACGCTTGTCGGTCTTGCCCAACAGACCCCGGGGCAGTTCGTCCACCACCCTCAGCGCAGTCGGGACTTTGAAGTCAGCCAAGCGTCCGGTGCAGAAAGCTCGTAGCTGCTGGAGAGTCAATGCGTCACCTTCCTCGACGATGACGACGAACGCCATCACCGCCTCGTCGCGGTATTCATCTGGGACGCCGATGACGGCGACCTCCTTCACGGCAGGGTGGTCGGACAGCACGGCCTCGACCTCTTCGGCCCCAACGTTCTCTCCGGAGCGTTTGATCACGTCCTTGCTACGTCCGACGAAGTAGTAAGCGCCGGCCCGGTCCCTTCGGGCGAGATCACCGGTGCGCAGCCACCCGTCCCGCAGAGCGGCACGGGTCGCTTCCGGGTTGTTCCAATAGCCGTCCATGACTGCGCCCGGCGGGTCGCATCGGATCACGAGCTCGCCGGTCGCGCCTTCGGGGACGGGCTGGTCCTGCTCGTCGAAGAGCTCAACGGTTCTGTCAAAGAGCGGCACGCCCATCGAAGGGTGGCGCACCCCGATCTCGGCGTTCGTGCCCGTCACAGCGTTCCCCGCCTCGGTGAGGCCCTAGCCGCTCTCATAGCGGCTCAGGGCGAAGCGCTCCAGGAAGGCTTGCAACTCGGCCGCCGAGGGTCGAAGGGAACCAGAGATGAGTCGCACGCAATGCTGCCGCTCTTCCGGGTTCACCGGCTGGGCGGCCACGGCCCGGATGAGAGTTGGGATCACCGAGACCACCGTCGCCTGCTCCGCCCGAACGACCCGCCAGAAAGACGAAGCGCTGAAGGTCTCGAAGATCACCGCTGTCGCCCCGGTGACGAGCGCAGGCAAGATGGCTGAGTCGAGGCAATTGATGTGGAAGGCCGGGAAGGTATTGAGGAGTACGTCGTCGTCTCGGATGCGGGTGTGGAGCACGGCGCGGAACGCGCTGCGGAGCCGAGTCGTGTGGCTGTGGATCACTGCCTTTGGACGGCTCGTGGTGCCAGAAGTAGGCAAAAGCTGAAAGGTGTCGCGCGCAGCGGGTGGGGGTAGGGCCGTCGGCTTGCCGCTGGCGATGAGCTCTTCCCAGCTCACCGACCGCGCCGCCCAGCGATGTGCTCCAGTATTCGGCCCGAGCACCACCGCAACCCGCACCGCACCAGCGGGTAACTCCGCTCGGTCGAAGGCGTCGGCCTGCTCGGGACCAACCACGACACACGCAGGCTCGGTGAGTCCGACGAGGTAGGAGATCTCGGCAGGAGCGCTCGCGGCGTTGATCGGAACATTGACGAGCGTGGTCCGAGCCGTTCCGAACATGGCAAGGATCTGCTCGAGGCAGTTCGGCGTGGCGATCATGACGCGGTCGCCTGCCGACAGGCCGAGAGCTAGGAGGGCGTGGGCGACGGACAACGTGGCCACGTCGGCCTCGGCGTAGCTCAGCGAAGCGCGAGCTTCGCCCTTGCTGACGATCCGAAGGAACGTGTGCGATGAGCGGTCCTCTCTCCTCAAGGACATGACATCGGCAATGGAGAGTTCGCCGGGATAGGTAGTCATAGCGAGGCTCCCCGGGGACGCCAGGGCAGGCCCACTGAGGTCGTGCGCCGGTCTGCTCGCTGCCCAAGACTGGCGCGCTCACTGGTGGAGGATCGTCTACGTGGGTGGTGGCTGGCCATCACGCCGCCGACACGGACGTGAGCCGGCGCAGATAGCCGCGCTGGAAAAAGACGACGAGGATTAGGACCGGCACAATCAACAGCACAGAGCCTGCCGCCAGGGCTCCCCAGTTCGATGCGTTGAGCCCGATGTACTCGGCGAGATCGACCGGAGCCGTCTGGGTCGATGGTCCCGAGAAGATGAGCGCCCCGAAGTACTCGCCCCACGACCCAATGGCGATGAGGACGGTCACGGTAGATAGCCCAGGAAGCACAAGCGGCAGCAAGATTCTCCGGAAAGCCAGCCAACGGCTGCACCCGTCCACGCGAGCTGCATCGTCGAGCTCCTTCGGTATATCGCTAAAGAAGCCGCGCATCATGAAGGTGACGAACGGCATCTCAAAGGTCTCGTAGTAGAGGATCAGGGAAAGATAAGAGCCAGTCAATCCAAGCTTCTCGTAAATGACGTACAGCGGGACGATGTACACGAGCGCCGGCGCGATGTAGATCGCGATGAGCCCGACCGAGATCGTGCGGCTTCCGCGAAAGCGCGATCGGGACAGCGCATAGCCCGCTGGAGTCCCGAGCACGAGGGCCAGCGCCACGCTTACCGCGAGCACAACGAGCGAGTGGACGAGGTCCTGGCCGAATTGGTCGCTCTGCTGCTGAAGAAGGGTGCTGAAGTTGACGGTCGTGGGCGAGAAAATGAATTTCGGCGGCATCACGTAAGCCTCGAGCGGAGGCTTGAGCGCGGTCTCGATGAGCCAGAACAGGGGGAGCAGAATGATCGCAGCGCCGACGACGAGCACGACGATGCAGCACGTGTTGATGATCTTCGTGCGAGCCGCCCTGTTGAGCCGCTGACGTCGGACAGGTATCACGATCGGTGCAGCGTGGGCCACGTCAGACACCCCTTCGAGTGAAGCGGTAGAGGATCGCGAGGGGGATGACCATCATCACCACGAGCAAAACGGCAAGAGCGGCACCGAAGCCGATATCGCCATTTACGAAGGTCTCCTGATAGACGTAGAAGTTGAGCACCGTCGTCGTTAGGCCGGGGCCGCCGCCGGTGATGAGCTGAAACTCAGCAAACTGACGGAACAGGTCGATCAAGCGGAACATCACGGCAAAGGCGAGCACCGGCTGGATGGCGGGGAGCACGATGTGCCGGAACACACCGATTGCGGACGCCCCGTCAATCCGAGCCGCTTCCATCGGGTCGGGCGGCAGCATCAGGATCCCGGCCATCACGATGATGGCCACGATCGGCACGCCCGCCCAAGCGTCGATGAAGATGATGGTCGGCATTGCGAGGTGCCCGTTACCCAGCCAGTTCGGCTGCCCGAGCCCGACGGCTCCGAGGAAGTAGTTGATCCAGCCGTTCGATGTGCTGAACAGTGAGCGCCAGGTGACGGTGGAGGCGACGCCGTTCACCATGAGGGGGATGACAAAGATTGCCCGAAAGAAGAGGACGCCCCGGAACTTGCGCGCCAGGATCACGGCGATTGCCACTCCCAGGATTGTCTCGACGGCGATCGCGCCGCCTACAAAGATCAGCGTGTTGAGAATGGCGGTGTGGGCGAAGAGAGCGTTCGGGCCCCTCACGATGCCGTCGTAGTTGGTCAGTCCGGCCCATCGAAGCGACGGCGATAGCGGCTGGTAGTTCGTGAAGCTCAGCCAGATGCCGAGGAGGATCGGGATCACCGCGACTGCCGCCACGACCGCGAAGGCGGGAAAAGCGGCGAGCACGAGGAACCGACGGTCTCCCCAGCGCCGGAGTTCTCCTAGGCCGCTGGCCCAGAAGCCCGCCGACGGACGCGTCCTGGCTGGGGGTGACGTCCTCCTTGTCGGCTGAGTTAAGTCGCTTTCGGAAACCTGCACCGCGATCCAATCAGCTGGGAACGGTGAACCACTGCATCTGGAGCGCCGAACGATCGACCATGTCCGTCGTCGCGGGCGGCACGGGTGCGGCCGGGCCGACACCCGCCTGGAGCAGTCTCCGGGCGGGTGTCGGCTTCGGGACCCGCAACCTGGTAAGCCAGGGCTGCTCGCCTACTTCAGGTGGTACTGAGCGGAGATAGCAGTGATCTGGCCCTGAATGGTGCTGAGCGCCGATTCCGGCGACTCTTGTCCGGTCGTCAGGTCCGACAGCATCACGTTGATGTCGTTCACCATCGGGCTGAATGCGGGCGACGACGGAATCGCATTCCCTTCGATGTGGCTCAGGCTGTACTTCACCGCTTGGAGGTAGTCGGTTGGCGCCTTGAAGATCGAATTGTGGCTAAGCGCGTAGGTGATGGAAGCCGTTCGGCTCGCAATGCCGGGGTTGGCCGTCTTCACCATGGCGGTGATCTGGTTGGCGGGCGCCGTTACGTACTCCATGTACTTCCACGCAGCATCCTGCTGAGCGTTCGTCAGGTTGGGGTTGACGTACATACCCCATGGAACCGACAGGAGGCACGTCTGGTTGAAGCTCGGGCAGGGAATCTCGGCGAAGCCGGTCTGCTTGGCCACCTTCGACACCTTGGGGTTGGCGAGGTCGGTCTCGAATGCCGAGTCGTCCCACCACATCGCAACCTGGCCGGTCTCGAAGGCGTGCTCACAGTCGGTATAGCCGTACGAGGACACACCCTTGGGGGCGTAGTCCTGCATCAGTGCCGAATAATCCTTCGCCCAGGTTGCGGCCCCCGCGCTATTGAACAAGGGCTGCCAGCTGTGGTTGAGGATCTCGCCCTGGTAGTTCTTGGCGTAGGGAGCGAAATACGGGAACATCAGAAAGAACGGGTAGTTGTTCGCCTGGGACTCGCTGCCACGCATGCAGATGCCGGAGACCCCGCTCGAGGAACTGGTCAACTTCTTCGCATCGGCGACGATCTGATTCCAGTTCGCGGGAGCCGAGGTGAGACCAGCGGCCTTGAACAGCGCCTTGTTCCAGAACAGCTCGGGTCCGGCGTCAAAGGAGGTCGGCAGGCAGTACACGACCCCCTTCAGCTCGCAGCCTGAGTAGGAACCCGAAGAGATGCCGTTGAAATTGTACGAGGCTGGTGTCAGCGAGCTGTTGTTGAGGAACTTCTTCAGTGCAATCGCGCCGTCATTGGCCTTGTAAGTCGCAGTTTGGCCCTGGGTCTCCTCGATGATCGAGTATGCGGTGCTGTGAGCGAGCTCTGCCGTCTGGAGCTTGTCTGACAGCGAGCTCTCCGGAATTATGTCGTAGTTCACGTGGATACCGGTCGTCTTCTCAAACGCGGGAAGAAGAGTCTTCTGCCAGTCGTAGTTGACTCCGGTCGTGGTCCAGATGGTTATCGACTGGCTCGACGCATGCGACGAGGTCGCTGAGGCCACCCCTGGAACGGCCAGAAGTGTTGAGATAAGAGCCGCGCCCGCGATAGGCACGGCTCTCCGGCAATTGCGATTCATACCTTCCCCCCTAGGGTCGTTGTTTTCGCTTGGAACTGGTTGAGTCGTTGGACGGCTAGCTGGTTGGCTAAGCGAGCGGTCGAGAGCACCGATGAGGCGTCGTGTGGGGGCCACCGGTTCGGGGGGGGGAGCGAGCCCGGCGCCCCCTCGCCGCCGCCGAGAACCCTGTACCGGGCGCCGGAGCAGAGCGGCCGTTCATGCGAGCACAAGCTCGACGTCGTGCTCGGCGCACATCTGCTCGAGGTATTCGTTGGGCTCATCGGTGATGACCGTGTCGATGCGGTCCGTCTCGCAAACCCGTATGAAGCCGGTAGACCCGACCTTGGTGTGGTCCATAGGGACAATCACCCGGCGGGCTCTCTCCATGGCGGCCGCTTTGAGTTGCGCCTCGCTGACGTCTGCCACCGTGAAACCAGCATCGGATAAGCCGGTGACCCCGATGAACGCGATATTCAACGTGAAGCGCTCGAGTGCTTCGATGGCCAGAGGACCGACGAGGCACTCCCCGGCGGCGCGGTACTGGCCTCCGAGCATGGTGTGACGGACTGTCGATATCGGCGCCAAGATCCTGGCGACTTCCACGGCGTTAGTGAGCACGTTGACGTTCGCCGGAGGAGCGGCAGGCGGGTTGGCCAGCGCCGGATCAGGTCGGAACGCATCGGCAAGCGCGATCATCGTGGAGCCGCTGTCGATGAAGATTGCGTCCCCATCCCTGACCTGAGCAAGGCAGGCCCGAGCAATGGCGCACTTGCCGAGCGCATTCGTGTGTGTCCGCGCGGTCACGCTGGGCTCGTATGCCGGCCGGATGGCGAGCGCGCCGCCGTGGATGCGTCGCAGAAGGCGCTGCGAGGCGAGGTCAGTAATGTCCTTGCGGATCGTGGGCTCGGTCACGCGCACGAGCTCCGCGAGGTCCCGCACCCGCACGCGGCCGCGGGCGTTCACGATCTCGAGGATGTGATCACGCCGTTCATCGGCGGATAGCGGCAGAAGGTCGAGGTCCGCCTCGTGGGCCGTTAGAGCTAGCTCGCTCTCAACGGACACGCGAGGCCTCCTCGCGCGGAACACGTTCCTCGTCCGACACGGTCCCGACACTCATGGGACTGGGCGGAAATGGAGAGCCATCGCGCCATGTCAGGTGACGGCAGACTCGAAGCGAGCCGTCCGCGGCGTGGGCGCCCCGGTCGGGTTGCGTCCGTACGAGTCGTCGGTATCGCCCCTGCCCGCCAGCAACAAATCGCGCCGTCAAGTTTTCCCCCGCTGCCGTTTGACTACCGCCTGGCCTGCCGAATCGCTTCGGATTAGGCCTGATTCGAATCATTCCGCGTGCTCACTGTACCGATCCGGAAGTTATGCAACAAGGGGGTAGCGCGCCGAATCCGGTGACGCCGATCGAGGGCTCAAGTTCCCAGGCCCTCATCGGGTCAGCACCGTGGCAACTTGTAAAAGTCTGCCCGGCAGCTCGCCGCCATCCAGACCAAGGGAAAGAGCCGGAGCGCATGAAGCACAGGGCTCGCGACTGTCGACCCGTGTGGGCGGGTGGACTGCGCATTCTCGCTGAGGTGCTGTGACGAAAACCCCTGCTCGGGCCTGGAGCGTGCGGTCGCGGTGCGCCCTTCGAATGCGTTCAGCGTCCAACGCCTGGTCCCTCGATTCGCTCGGACAGCGACGGACTGGCGATTGCCAACACCGGAGGCGGCCCCGACACCTGTCGTGTAAGGGCCGCACGAAGTGCCTCGACAAGTTTGCGCGCGGGAGCTCGAATCGGTTCGCATCGGTACATCTCGCCGCGATTCGGGAAAGGCCTGCGCCGACCGCATGCGCCACGCGGTGGGGAGGCCCAGTCGCAGGCATCCGACACCGCCGCCGTCGATCGGGCGGCCCACATCTCAGATACGGCGGAGCGTCATCCCGTTTCGCGGGTCTATCGGACTCCAGGCCGAGCCGGCGGACAAGGTCCTCGCCGGAATCCTCCGGCTTCGAGGGCTAGGCAAGCGTATGAGAGTATTATATGATGAAAAGTACCGCGGGATGCGGTACTTCAATGACCTGAAGGCGCCGCGCCGGCTCCTCCGGGGCTAGCAAACATCGGGGGATGCATGCGAGTTCGCGCTCAATCTCGGCTCATTCGTCCAATCGTTGGTGTTCTGATGCTGTTCGGGAGCGCCTACGCCATGGTCGGAAATGCGTCTCCGGCCAGTGCGACGGGCACCACTTTTACTGCGCCGCTCATCCCCGGCTCGTCGGCCGATCCAAGCGTCGCTTATTACAACGGCTACTACTACATGCTCTACAACCAGGGCATTAGCTCGCGAGTGACGATGCGTGCCGCGACGAGCCTCGCTGGACTTGGCTCTGCGCCAAATATAACCGTCTACACCGCTGACTCCTCCACGCCATGTTGTGACATCGGCTTTGGCGGATTTCTATATCACGCTAGCGGCCACTGGTATATCTACGACAATGGCGACAACGGCGATGTGAACAATTCTCTGCAGTTCGTGCTGGAGAGCAGCGGCGACGATCCTCTCGGCCCTTACCACTTCAAGGCGTCGTTCACCAACGCTCCAGGCCCGAACGATTCCGGCTACGCGCTAAACCCGTTTAGTGTCGGCGGGCAGCTTTACGCGACCTCCACTTCAATCGGCGGCGGCTCGAATAACTCGATTTACATTGCCACCATGAGCAATCCTTGGACGCTTTCGAGCTCATGGACGCTCATTGCCGCGCCTGCAAGCAGTGGATGGGAATGCGCCGGCGGCTCCTGTATCGACGAGGGAGGTTCGGCCGTCGTTCACGGTGGCCGCATCTTCCTGCTGTTTTCGGCTGGCTCATTCGCTTCGCCGGACTATTGCGTCGGCATGCTCAATGCGAGCACCACCGCCGATCTCACTCAAGCAGGTTCGTGGACGAAGTCTCCCGCATGTGTATTTTCCCGTAACGACGCAGCAGGCGCCTACGGACCTGGTTCCATGACCTGGTTCACCTCGCCTGACGGGACTCAGGATTGGGTCGCCTATCACCTCAAGACGAGCTCGAGCTTCGACACCTCGGGAACCGACAGACGGATCACCGCCGAGCAGGTCACGTGGGACAGCAGCGGGAGCCCAGTGTTCGGCAGCCCTGTCGCTCTGGGGACGTCAATCACCCTGCCGTCGGGCGACGCGGGGCCTTCGCTGAACGGTACCTATGAGGCCGAGAACGGAGTAGTCACCGACGCCCACATCTGGGACACCGCCTCCGCCTCGAATGGCGCCTACGTCGGCGGGATCGACTACTCGGACAGCAGCGTTGCTTTCAACCAGGTCGATGTCCCAACGTCGGGGACTTACGCCGTCAAAGTTTTCTTCGACAACGGCTGGAGCGCCACCGCCACAC
>JAODBN010000386.1 GCA_025463965.1 Acidimicrobiaceae bacterium | reverse complement strand
CGATGGGGACCGCAGTCGGTATCCGGACACCAGCGCGCGTTGGGTCCGCCTCGATCTGCACCACCGTGGCCTTGCCCGGCTCTGGCAAGAACTTCGTATAGGGAAAGTTGGTCCCCACCATCAACAGCGTGTCCGCACCCTCCATGACGACGTCGGACGCCTTGGTACCGAGCAGCCCGATGCCGCCGGTCGTCAGCGGATGGTCGTCCGGCACCGAGGCCTTCCCAGGAAGCGTCTTCACGATGGGCGCGCCGAGCGCGTCCGCGACCGCCAGCAGCTCCTCGCGCGCCCCGAGCGCCCCCGCGCCGGCGAGCACGGCAATGCGTTCGCCGCCCTGCAACGCGGCGACGGCCGCGGCGAGGTCGGACTCGGCCGGCACCTTCGGCGCGGGGAGGAAGACCGGAGCCGAAGCGGGGGCGCGCGCCGGAGCCGGGCCCCCAGGTGCCGGCGTGTCGGCCGGCGCGGTCTGCAGATCGACCGGGAAGGTCAGGTGGGACACGCCTCGCCGGGAGAGCGAGTGTCGTACGGCCAAGACGACGAGGGTGGGGATGTGGGCGGGGGTGAGGACCATCGCCTCGTACTCGACGACGTCCTCGAAGAGCCGGTCGAGGTGGACCTCCTGCTGGTATCCGGTACCGAGGAGCTGGGTCTCCTGCATGCCGGTGATCGCCAGCACCGGTGCGTGGTCGAGCTTCGCGTCGTAGAGGCCGTTCAGGAGGTGGATACCCCCGGGCCCAGACGTCGCCAGACAGACCCCGAGGCGTCCGGTGGACTTCGCGTAGCCGGTTGCCATGAACGCCGCGGCCTCCTCGTGGTGCACGAGGACGAAGCGGATCCGGTCACGGTGCCTGCGCAGGCCCTCGGTGATGCCGTTGATGCCGTCTCCGGGCAGACCGAAAACGGTGTCAACACCCCACTCGATCAGCCGTTCGACCAGCAGCTCGGATGCGATCTTCTCCATCGAGGCTCCCTCTGCCGCCCGCCGGGCGCGGCGCGGCGCGCTCGTCGCGGCCCTGCCCGCGCCACCGGCGCGTGAAACCTGCCTCGACGGTTACCCCCGATCGCAGGCCGGGTAGGCCACCGCCGTCGGCATCCGCCGGCCGGTGGCGCCAGACGAGCTCGCGCCAGAAGGAGAAGAGCGATGCCGACCCCGCTCGTTGCGCCCCTCGCGCGAGTCGTCGAGGACCTCCAGCACGGGCGCTTCCAGCGCACGATGTCGGGTATTGCTGCGCTGAGCGCCGGAATCACGGCGATCGAGATCTTCCTCGAGCACGACCGGGCGAGCTTCGCCAACCGGATGATGTGGCTGCCGATCGTCGCCGACGCGCTGGCGGTCGGAGGTGGCATCGCCGGGGTGGCGAACGCCAGCATGGCGCGCCGGGTGCTCCCGCTCACCTCTGCTGTCGTCGTGGCGAACGGGCTCCAGGGCACCTACCTGCACGCCCGCGGCATCGCTCAGCGCCCCGGAGGCTGGCGCTTGTGGCGCTACAACGCCGAGATGGGACCGCCCCCGATCGCGCCCATGCTCCAGGCGATGGTGGGTGGGATCGGGCTGTTCGCCTCACTGCGGCGCCGGGAGGACGGGTGAGCTCCGCCGGGCGCGGACGTCAGCCGCGCCACGGCGTGATGTCCCAGGTGGGCACCTGGGACGACGTCACGAAGGGTGTGGTCCTCAACCGTCTCGGCCGTCCGAATCCGCCCGCGTTCTTCCCGCTCGAGCAGCGCCGGACGATTTCGGCGCTGCTGCGACGCCTCGTGGCGCTCGACACCGAGCCGGAAGAGGGCGACGAGGGTGAGACCGCGCGGGTGCCCCTTCTCGAGCTCGTCGACGAGCGGCTGCTGCACGAGGAGACCGACGGCTTTCGATACGAGGAGATGCCGCCCGATCGCGAGGTGTGGCTCCGCACAGGAGACCTGCTCGACAAGGACGCCCATGTCCGACGTGGGCGTGACTTCGCCGACTGCACGGCACGAGAGCAGGACGAGCTGATCGAGGCGGTTCGCACCGCCAAGGACACCTGGCACGGCATGCACGCGGGCCGCGTCTTCGACCTGTGGCTGCGCTACGCCTGCACCGCCTTCTATTCGCACCCGGCGGCCTGGGACGAAATCGGCTTCGGGGGCCCGGCATATCCCCGCGGGTACAAGGCGCTCGGGATCGACATGCGCGAACCGTTCGAGGAGCAGCGGTGAGGCGCCTCGCCAAGGGAGGGGTCCGGGCCCGCAACGAGTCGGCCTGGCTGCTGCCGAACGACGGCAGCCGAACCAACTATGCCCTGCGCCGGGACATGGCCCACTACGACGAGAACGACGAAGTGGACCTCGTCGTGGTGGGCTGTGGTGCAGGCGGGAGCGTGCTCGCGCAGCGCCTCGCGCGCGCCCGGTGGCGCGTCGTCGTGCTCGAGGCCGGCCCGTTCTGGGACCCCGACTCGGACTGGGTGAGCGACGAACGCGGCTCTCACCACCTCTACTGGACCGAACCGCGGGTGATCGCCGGCGCGGACCCGGTGCCGCTCGGCTCGAACAACTCCGGCCGGGGCGTCGGCGGTTCGATGGTGCACTTCGCCGGTTATGCGCCGCGCTTTCACCCGTCAGACTTCTCCACCTATTCGCTGGACGAGGTGGGCGCGGACTGGCCGATCGCCTACGAGGACCTGCGTCCTTACTACGAGGCGATCGAGGCGGAGCTGCCGGTGGCCGGCGAGCACTGGCCTTGGGGCGATCCGCACGGCTACCCCCATTCACCTCATCCCGTCGGCGGCAACGGCGAGATGTTCCTGCGCGCCTGCCAAGCGATGGGGATCGAGGCGCGCGTCGGCCCGGTGGCCATCCCGAACGGCCGCTTCGGGAACCGACCGCACTGCATCTACCGCGGCTTTTGCCTGCAGGGCTGCAAAGTGAACGCCAAGGCTTCCCCGCTCATCACCCACGTCCCCGACGCGCTGGCGCACGGCGTCGAGATCCGCGCCGACTCAATGGTCACGCGAGTCGAGATCGGAGAGAGCGGGCTCGCCACCGGGGTCACCTACGTGACCGACGGGGTGGAGCACCGTCAGCGCGCCCGGGTGGTGGCCGTCGCCGGCTACGCCATCGAGTCGCCAAGGCTCCTCCTCAACTCGGCGAGCTCGCGCTTTCCGGACGGCCTGTGCAACGATCACGACCTCGTCGGTCGCTACGTGATGGTCCAGGGTGCTCCACAGGTGGCCGGCCGTTTCGCCGAGGAGATCCGGATGTACAAGGCTCCCCCGCCTGAAGCCTCGAGCGAGCAGTTCTACGAGACAGACCCCTCGAAGCCCTACCGGCGCGGCTTCTCACTTCAGTGCGTCTCCCCCATGCCCATCACCTTCGCCGAGCACGTGGCGGCCGAGGGCCGCTGGGGCGACGAGCTGCGCGACAAGATGCGTTCTTACGCCCACTGGGCGACGATCGGGGCGCTGTGTGAGTTCCTCCCGCTCGCCGACAACCGGGTGACCCTCGCCGAAGAGACTGACGTGCACGGGCTCCCGGTCGCCCGCTTTTCCTACAGCCAGTGCGACAACGACCGTCTCCTCGGCGCGTCGGCAAAGCAGCTGATGTGCGACGCGCTGCGGGCAGCCGGCGCCGAGGAGGTGATGGCCATCGATCGCTACGCACACCTGGTGGGGGGCTGCCGCATGGGTGGGGACGAGACGACCGGGGTGGTCGACGCGCAGTTGCGCTCGTTCGCCGTCGAGAACCTGTACATCACCGACGGCAGCGTGACACCGACCCAGGGCAGCGCCAACCCCGCACTGACGATCATGGCGCTCGCCGCGCGGGCCGCGGACTACCTCTCCTCTGCCAATCGGGCGGGAGCCGATGCCGAGCATGGGCGCGCCAGCGCCGGGAGCGGCCCGACCCTGCTCGGGAGACGCTGAGGCCGGCCCCTACAGACGGGGGGCGATCTCCCGGTTGAAGAACTCGAGATACGCGGCCTGATCGGACCCGATCTGGCTGATGTACAGCTCGTCGAAGCCCGCGTCCAGATACTGGCGGATCGCTTGGACGTGACGCTCGGGATCGGGTCCACACGGCATCATCTCGGCGATCGCGTCCGGAGTGATGGGCTCACTCGCGGCCTCGAACAGCGAAGGCAGTGGCAGCTCCTGGTTGAGCTGTCCTCCGAGCGCCTCGCTGCGCC